>JAJHRM010000014.1 GCA_020832965.1 Thermofilum sp.
TCTTGACGACTTCTGGCGAATCATCTATTCTTCTAGTTAGCTTTGCACCACACTTGTCACATATGTTGTCCCTCTTGGGGGGTTTCCAGGAGACATGATAAGTTTCTCCACAGTTTGGGCAGTATAGTCTCCCGCATATCCTTTCTATGATTGTTTCTAGGCTTGCTTGGAGAAGGACAACTTTGTCTAGTGGAAAATGTTCCTCAAGAAATACTGCCTGGGGAAGTGTCCTAGGGTATCCATCCAAAATAAAGCCATTAGCACAGTCACTAGCACACAGTCTTTTTGCAACTATATCGTTTACTATCTTGTCTGGGACGAGTAGTCCCCGTGAAACATAGGACTCAACTTCTCTTCCCAGCTCAGTCTTCAGGCTGATTTCTCTTCTCAATAGCTCACCAGTGGATAAGTGTGGAATACGAAGCTCTTTGCTTAGAATGCTTGAATATGTTCCTTTGCCCACGCCCGGGGGACCTAGAAGGGCTAACCTGATGCTCAACACCAAGTAATTAAATAGTATTGATTCATGTTAATAAACTTAGTGCCTCAAGAACGAAAACATTTTCATAGCTGAGGATTATACTTTGCTTTTACTCGGAAACAAAATTTAATAGCAAGGCAAAGACTGAACAATTATGCCTAGTTATTTTCAGACGTATCCAAATATTTTGTTGCCCTTAAAGGAAAAACTTCCTCCGGAAATAGGATCCCTTATCAGTGAGGGCAAGGCTGAAGAGGCAAAGAAGCTAATTCTTGCCTACTTGCAGGATTCGAGTCCCCTCATGAGAGAGCGCCTCGAAATAGAGATTGAAAGGCTAAATAGGCTGGGCTACGAGTACCCCTTCTCGTTTGACGAGGCGTTCAGAGCTCTGAGGAAAGACATATGGGATTTAAGGGAAGAAGAACTCCATGAACTTATAAAGAAGGGGTGCATCGATTATATAATTCTCGAGGGGTCTCTGAGGATCCACAGGAGGTTCAAGGCAAACATGTATTGGCTGTGTGGCGACCTTAAGCAAAGAAAAAGAGCAAAAAATGATGAGCGAAGCGATGCAGGAGAGTTAGTATTGAAGTGGAGGGCAGAAAGAGTACTTAAGGCCGCTAAAGAGAAGGGAGGAGGCTTTGTGCTCCCGTTGAAATATCACGTTAAAGCCTCTATATCTCTCAGAAACCCTGCCCATCAATACGGCGAGGTCGTCAGGGTCTGGATTCCTTTGCCACGGGATGAGACAACAAATATTAGTGTAAGAATTCTAGACGCAAGCAAGAAGCCAAAGTATATTGCTCCACCGGATCATCCTCAGCGGACTGTCTATTTCGAGCTTGAAGGAGAAGAAAGAGAGGTCTGGATCGAATATACTTTTGTCTCAAGGGGCTTCCACGTGGAGATAGACCCCAAGGAGGCATATATCGACACGGAGTCAGAGGTGTTTAGGGAATATACCTCTGAGAGACCCCCACACATTGCCTTCACAGAGCCTTTAAGGAAGCTCGCCGAGGAAATTACACGGGGAGTATCTACCCCCTACGAAAAGGTGAAGAGGATATGGGAATGGGTGACGGGGAATGTTAGATACACCTATGCCAAAGACTACCTTCTGTACGACAATATCCCAGAATATGTAGCTAGAGAGAAACGGGGAGACTGTGGGATGCAAGCGCTACTATTTATCACACTTTGCAGGCTAGCTGGCATACCGGCCAGATGGGAGTCCGGGTGGTACATGAATCCTCTTTCGCCAGGGATGCATGACTGGGCACAATTCTATCTTGAGCCATATGGCTGGCTCTACGCTGACCCAAGTTTTGGGAACAAGAGAAAGGGAGGAGAGTGGAGAAACCAGTTCTATCTAGGCTCCATCGAGGGCTACAGGCTTGCCTCTAATATCGAGGTGTATACACAGTTCGACCCTCCTAAGAAACACCTCAGATCCGACCCCGTTGATAGTCAGAGAGGAGAAGTCGAAACAACCGGGAAAAACCTCTACTATAACGAGTGGGACTTCTCTCTTGAAATTTTAAGCGTGGAGGGACTCGAACAGTAAGTTTTAAAACATTTTTATGCCTGGCTTTTTAAATTTTCTTTCAGTTTTCATCAGAAAGCGCGCGCTTGTGAGGGCTGGTTATAAACAGCTTGTAGGCGTGGTCGGGCTGGTCTACCAGAATCCCGAAATGCAGGTTATTACAAGGTCTGTTATCGAAGAGCTTGCAATGGGTCCCGAGAACCTTGGTCTATCGCGGGAAGAGATCCAGAAACGTATAGACTGGGTCACCCATGTGTTGAACCTTTACGACTTGCTGGACAAGGATCCCCAGTCTCTCTGGAGGCGAGAAACAACTAGTAGCCATAGCGAGTGTCTTAACCATAAAGCCAAAGGTTTTGCTCCTGGACGAGCCGACATCAATGCTAGATCACAAAGGCACCCGAATCGTTTTGGAAGCCATCAACCAGTTAAAGAAAGAGGGCTTGACAATTCTAGTTGCCGATCACAGAGTGGAATGGGCAGTTGAGGCGGCGGACAGGGTTGCAGTTATGGGTAGGGGCACAATACTTCTTGAAGGGAAGCCGGAGGAAGTTTTCTCTAGGGTAGAGGATATCCAGAGGTACGGCGTTAGGCCTCCAGGCATAGCCGAGGTAGCGTACGAGTTGAGGAAAAAGGGTATCGATGTCCCTATACCAGTAAAGTTGGAGGATAGCTGGAAGTTGGGGGTGGGGTCCAAATGATAGTTTTCGACAAGGTATCATTTAACTACGGGGACAAGGGATTCGAGATAAGAGACCTCAGCGTAGAGATTGGGCGTGGCGAATTTATAGGTGTAATTGGCCACAGCGGGGCTGGGAAGACAACATTTGCAAAACTAGCTGTAGGGCTACTTAAGCCTATATCAGGCAGAGTCCTCGTAGATGGGATGGACACGAAAACGACGCCCGTATCTGACCTCGCACGTAAAGTTGGATTTGTCCATCAGAACCCTGAACTCATGATATTCTCGTCTACAATCCTCGACGAAGTCGAATTCGCCCTGAGGAACCTAGGATACCCAGAAATCAGGATCAAAGACGCCGTAGAGAGAGTTCTGGAAAGCGTAGACTTGATCAAGCCACTGAACTTTCCGCCACATGCTCTCAGCTTTGGAGAAAAACATAGGCTTGCAATTGCAAGCGTCCTTGTAATGGAGCCAGACGTCTTAATCCTTGACGAGCCAACAACTGGGCTAGACTGTTGGAGATGCCTACAGTTAGCGCGCGCGATACTGATACATTACTAGCTTCTCTGGTGAAGCCCCCGTACGGCTAGCAGTAAGTCTCATTATGAGTGGATAAGAAGCCAGCAGGATATACCTTAAGGGTGCACCGACCCTGTTTATCCATCTTTTACCCGAAGCCCTTATATCTATGTAGGGGCTATCTGCAACTCCAGCTTTCAGTTCTTCATAGCGGGCTAGAGACATTAATGCTACAGCTCCACCCATCGAGTACCCAATTATCCCGAGACGATTTGCGAGACCCCTTTTCTTTAGATAGTTTATAATTACTCCTATATCGTCAACCTCGCGGTAGCCAAGCGTGGTCTCTTCTCCGTCACTTTCCCCGTGAGCCCGCATATCAAAGACAGCCACGTTAAAGTTATTCCTAGCTAGAATGTTAGCAACGGGCTTCATGTACCATTCATCCCACTTGCTAGAAGTATACCCATGAGCCACGATCACAGTCTTCTCGGAGCCTCCCGGAATTAACCATCCTCTAAGGGTTAAACCATCACTTGTCTTTACTTCAACCTTTTCAAACTCAAATCCCAGGTTCCTTGGATTCCAGTCCCCGATCTTCTTTGGAGGCGAAGCTAGCTTCCTTGCAGCCAGTAAACTTACGATGAATATAGTTACTAGAAATACGACGAGAAGTATTGTCAATGTGCAAATAATTCCTGTAATGGTTAACACTTGCATCATTTAAAAAGTAAGACAAAGAATATATATGGTTTCCCACCATAAAAGAGCTGTGCTAGATGACTTGGAACTTAAGGTCCTCGAGAAAGTCATAAGAAATCCCAGGATCACAGTATCACAACTTGCAAGAGAGCTAAACATAAGCAGACAAACAGCCAGGCGGAAAATTGACAAGATCAATGAGAGTGGGATAATAAAGGGACTTTTTCCTGTCTTTAACCATGAAAAAGTTGGAGGCGTTCCGGTTTTGTTGGTTTTTTCAAGCAATTCAGAGATAACCGAGAAACTTAGAGAAGTAATGACATGGGAAATATATCTAACAACGAATAGCATGCCAAATAACTTCGTGCTGGGAAGAATCTTCTCCATAGAAGATCTAAAAAAGTTAGTCACTTTATTGGAACAAATAGATCCCAAGGCGGAAATAAGATTTATTTTGAACCTAAGAACGAATTTCGACACTATAAATATTACCTTAGCATCAGGTATAGCAGAAGTTAGATGTGAAGTATGCGGAGAAAAAATTCGGGGAAAACCGTACACCTATACATATAGGAATATTACTCACTTCTTCTGCTGTCCTGTATGTAGAGAGAGCTTTGTGAGGAAATTAACGCGAGCACGTAAATAAGATAAAACACCACAGCAACAAAGATAAAAAAAATATAAGAATTTTAAATATTTTTTAACCACCAACCTTAACTGCCCCGTACCATGGAGTCCATTTGCTCCATCCAGGTATGTGGCCAAATGTCGCGCTGACACCAATGTATAGGGCTAGTAGCCCAGCAATCACAAGGAATAATACAGCTAGATATGCAAGAGACTTGTTTTTCCTGTAGAAGAGAATAGGCGATAGGAGAACAGCGAGACCCGTAAGGGAGTACATTAGAAAAGTAAACTCTGGCGTTTTAGTTAACCTGTAGTAGAGTATCGCTGAAGCATGGACAATCGGTAAGATTCCGAGGAAAGCAAACGGGACAGAAGTATAGGTGAAATCTATTTTAAGAAGCAGGGATAAACCCAGAACAAGGCTTGCTAGTCCAAATATAGCCCATGGATCCATTAATACAATGTTGTAGGGTCCCGGGAAAGGCCACGTTATCGTTGCCCAAATTCCGGTAGCAAGGGCATATATGCCGACACCTGTAAAGAAGACACCAAAACCTCTATTTGCATGCTCCATGTCTTTTAGAGGTCTTATGAAATTAAAGTAAATGTACGTTGCGGCTGAGAAAAGTGTTGCAGCTAGTAGCATTAACCATATGTCAAGTGGATCCACTACCAAGAGTTGTTCTGGCATAGCATTATATTACATGATTAGCCTCAGCATATACTTCACCTTGTGCAAAGTGGAAAGAAGAACGATTTTTTGTTACCATTTTGTTAACAAGAAATACGCAAAATGCGCGACGCGTGCCTAAGTAACAGAGTAGATGTATCAAAATTAAAACACGCAACTATTCAAGGCGTCAAACGACCTCAAAAACACAGCTCTTTAAAAGCCAAAAATTTTTATATTTTTCTCTCAAGGGAATTCTCGTGCTGACATACAAAATAACAGAAAAAGAGCTTGAGGTCCTAAAGGAACTCACTGAGATTGTCGCACCTTCAGGCTTCGAGGAACCAGTAATGGAGAAAATAAGGCAACGCTATTCACAGTATGCTGATCAGATCAGGCGTGACAACCTTGGCTCCCTGATACTCGTCAAGAGGGGGGCATCCGACCACCCCAAAGTCCTGGTTGCGGGGCACGTCGATGAGGTGGGCTTCCTAGTGACAAGCATAACCCAGGAAGGCTTCCTCACGTTCACCCCTCTTGGAGGATGGTTTGAGCAAGTCCTCCTCGCGCAGCGAGTCGTCATAAGGACGAGGAAGGGACACGTTTACGGCGTTATAACGAGTAAGCCCCCACACCTCCTCACCCCCGAGGAGAGGCAGAAGGTGGTGCAAATAAGCCAAATGTACATAGATGTGGGGGCTACAAGCAAAGAGGAGGTGGAAAAGCTTGGTGTGAGGATAGGCGACCCAGTCGCCCCCTGGTCCCCATTCACCAGGACGGCGTTCGGTGACAGGATAATGGCTAAGGCACTGGACGACAGGATAGGCGCATTCATCGCACTCGAAGCCTTGAGGTATATAAGGGAGAGCGGCATCGAGCACCACAACACCCTCTACGCGGCAGCAACTGTTCAGGAAGAGGTGGGGTTAAGGGGGGCTGAAACAGTTGGCTGGGTAGCTGATCACGACGTTGCAATAGTTGCGGAGGTAGACATAGCTGGCGACGTGCCTGGAATAAAGCCGAGCGAGGCGCAGGCAAAAGTAGGCAAGGGACCCTCGATAGTTGTGTACGATAGGTCAATGATACCCAATCCAAGCTTCAAGGAATTTGTAATCGAGGTTGCTGAGGAAGCGAAGATACCTTACCAGCTGTCTGCGGTGAGCGGCGGCACGGACGCTGGAAGGCTCCACCTCTACAAGGGTGGGAGGCCTAGCATAGTGATAGGTGTACCAACGAGGCACATACATAGCCATGTGAGCATCCTGAGCCTCAGCGATGTCGAAAACACTGTGCGCTTAGTCGTAGAGCTCGTGAGGAGGCTGAACTCGGAAACAGTGAAAAAATTTACCCAGATTTGAGGGTGTCAGCCGGCAGCCACTCTCCTCCCGATGGTTTTCAGCGCTGGAATGCTCACTGTTGCAAGCCCCGTAACCAGGTAGAGGAAGAATTGCAGCACGGGCAGCTGGCTCTTAGCCAGCTGGGTGAGGCTGAATGCTATTACTAGTGCCAAGATCGCCAGCGGGACGCGCCTCGAAGCATCTGAGCCTCTCAAATCAATCTTCTCGCCACCAATGGGGTACACGGCCAGCCCAACTATCAGCCCGCCAAGCCTGAGGAAATAGGCATCCTGCTGGAAGAAGTACAGAAGGGCTACTGCAGCTCCGTAAGCTAAGAGGACGAGAGCAGCCTCCCGCGGCTTCAGGGAAATTTTCCTACCCGCAAAGTAGACAGCAATTGAAGCAACTAATCCGAGGACAAGCCCGCCGATCACGTCTCTCGGATAGTGCACGTTTAGAAGCAGCCTCGACAGGCCAACTACCCCCACAATAGTTGCACCGAGGACGTACACGCCAACCCTTCTGGTCTCAAGAGAAAGGCTTGCCCAGAAGGTTGTAGAGGTTTGAGTGTGCCCACTCGGGAAACCGTAGCCGTCAGCCTCTGCAAGCCACAACTCCCTAGGCGGCCTGGGAAGCCGAAGGGTGTTCTTAGCGAAGACGTTTACCCAAGCGCTGGTAGCAAGAGCCAGGAGAACTGTTATCCCGACACGCTGATCTACCAGGTAGTAGAGCAAGATTGCCATGGCTATGTACGCCGGCTCGTCACCCAGATTCATAACTAGGCGCCAGTACTCGACCCATTTACCAAGAGCGAGGCTTACAAGAGGGGAGAGAGCGAGCAAAACAGCAACGAGCACTAAAATGCTTTCTCTTTTCACGAATACCTCTTTGTTAATTCAAAAATTTTAATTTTTCGACGTTTATGTTAAACTTTTTAGTTCCCCTTAAGATCAATACTCTTGAGAACATGAGATATCCATCGCTTAGATTTATATCCATGTATTCCGTATGGTGCGCAGGAAAACATATGGCAAACATTACCCTAAGCGTCCCTGATTGGCTTCATGAGCTAAGAGGAAATATAAGCATGTGGATTGGTCAGAGGTAGCAAGGCGCGCTATAACTCGAGAAGCCCTATCAATAAAAGCCGAGGAAGAGGGGTTAACTCGAGAAGAAGTTTTACTCTTAATTGAAATGGAAGGAATAGAAATCTTCAAAGAAAAAACTCCCCTGAGTAAGGAAGTTCTGCAATCGATCTTGAAGGAGAGGGAAAAGAGGAGGATCGAGAGACTGAGACAGGTGGGAATTTGATTCTAGATACATCCTCTGTGATAGCAAGGGTCAAGAGAGGAGAAGAAACAAATGGAAACATAGTTTCTATAACTCTTCATGGAATATCCACTTATTCTTGATTATGAGGGATTTCGGGGAGAAATCTATTTTTGACGGTAGCTGACCAGTTAAGGGCAGCCTCTCTTCAAAGAAGGCTGAGAGCTATAGGGAAACCCTTAGGAGCAGCGGATCTCCTAATTGCAACAATTTGTTTGAGCAGGAATGAGGAGCTAGTAACCATGGACGAAGATTTTCTCGTAATAAAAGAGGTTGGGGCATCCTTCAAGTTAGTCCTTGAAAGGTGACTTTAAGATTTTCTAGTCCCTGGAGAGATTCTCATTTCTGCTTTACCTTTTCTAGTATCTTCGTGTTGATCTCTTCGCCGATCTCCCTTGACCTCTTCGACGCCTCTTCAACCATCCTCATCAAGACTGCCTTCACACCTCCACTTTCCAGAACCATTAACCCCCTTATCGTTGTTCCCGCTGGAGTGGTTACAGCGTCCCTCAACTGCCCAGGATGCAGGTAAAGCTTGCTTCTCAGTAGACGAGCTGTCCCCTCTAGAACGTCGAGCACTGCCTCGTAGCTTAACTCACGGGGCATGCCGGCAGCAACAGCCCCTAAGGCCATTGCGTCAGCAATCTCTGCAATAAAAGCGGGACCGCTACCAGCGAGCCCTGTCCATATGTCGAGGTACTCCTCCGGGACCCAGTACACCTTGCCAAAAACTTTCAGGAATTCCTCCACTCTCCTGCTTGCCTCGTCGTAACCGTTCTCAGCTACGGCTGTAGAGGAGGAACCAACGTACGTATTCAAATTTGGCATGGCCCTAAAAACTTGAGCGCCGGGCAACGCCACCCTTAGAGTCTCGAGCTTAACTCCCGCCATTAGTGAAACAACTATCTTGCTTTCCCAGTTCTCAGCTTTAACTTCCGAGAGAAGCTGGGGGAAGTGGAAGGGTTTCACGGCAATTACCACCAGGTCGCTTTCTCTCACTGCTAAGTTGTTGTCCCGTAGAGCAACTGCACCGAGCGCCTCAGCAGACTTTAACGTCTCACTCCGCCTACCAGTAGCATAGACCCTGAGAGAGGAGTTCTGTAAAAGTTGCTTTACAAACGCTAGTCCTATCTTGCCAGCTCCTAGAACAGCCACTGACTTAAACTCGCCGGGAAGCATAGACCTGCTTGACCAAAAAATTAATTTAAGTCTTTCCCACACCAAGCAGAAAATTTTACACTCATCATCCCGAGCTTTGCGGCTAGATTCATCATTTACAACCCCTACCGGCTTCACTCTCAGGTGCCAAGTAGAGAATAATGAGGTGCTTAGAGGTCAAGTGGCTTGAGGTAATTCCTGCTTTTCAGAGCTACACCGAGACCGCTCTGCTGTGAGGGCCTTCTAACGCCCCCCACAGGCTCAGAGCCACCGGCGAATACTGGGTCTAAGCTAAGTATGTCACAGTCGAGATCATAGTAGGCAACGTTTCTGAAGGCCTGCGCTAGGTATGCGGTGGCAGTTATTCCAAGCCGTGTCTCAGAGAAGCACCCAACCATGTTCTTGACGCCTGCACTTTCGCTTATAGCTATTATTCTCACTGCTGGAGTTATTCCTCTACTCTTCATCAATTTTATGTTTATAATGTCTGCAATCTCCTCCTCTACTGCCCTCAAAGCCTCGCCCGGCGTCCTAACACTTTCATCCAAGGCTATCGGTAGCGGGCTCTCCTTCCTCAGCGTTTTTAGCTCCTGCACTGCGTCATGCCTCAATGGCTGCTCAACCAGTTCAACATTGTAATCAGCTATCCTGTTTATCACCCTTATAGCTTCCTCAAGCCTCCACCCCTCGTTAGCATCAACCCTAATAGTAACACCCTCGCCTAGAGCATCCCGCACTGCCCTCACCCTCTCAACGTCCCTTTGGGGATCCTCTCCCAGCTTCAGCTTGAAAATCGTGAAGCCCTTCTCAGCGTAGCTTAGCGCCCTCTTCGCCGTCTCCCCCGGCTCCATTATGCCAATAGTGATGTCGGTGACAAGGCTATCCCTGTAGCCTCCAAGCACCCTCCAGAGGGGCCTTCCCTCGGACTTAGCGTAGAGATCAAGGAGCGCAATATTTAGGGCAGCCTTAATTGAGGGAGTTGCATCTATTCCCTCAGTGAATTCGTGGATTATCTCGATAGAGTCGTACGTCGCTTTCTGAATAACCCTAAGGTTCCTCTTGAGTGAGTATACAGCATCCTCAAACGTCTCACCGAGAACCCTCTGAGATTGGCAAGCCTCACCCCAACCTTCTAAGTCACCATCTCTAAGCCTAATAATTATGGAGTGCCCGGCATGGTACGTTCCGGGAGCGATTCGCAGAGGCTCTCGCAGGGGGACTTCACAGACCCAAGCCTCTACCTCCACAGCGCTAAACTCCTCGAGCCAGTATTTATTCTTATTTCAGCGCGCGTCGCCCAGCTACTAGTGCAGGGTTATGGCTATTACTCTTGATGCGCGCGCGATGCATGGCGTGACGTGCCTCAAAAACGATACGAATTAAAGCTCAAGAGCATATGGCTAGGCATATAACGAACGTAGTTAATTCATAGGCATTTAAAAACTGCGAGAAACAGGTATACATCGCTAGCAAATCACTCTTTCTGATGAATCTCGAGGAATACCTGTCTGAACTCGAAGAAATAGTGGCAAGGGCCCCGAAAACGAAGACCGGTGAACTAGCTGCCGCGATGTTCACTAGAGTTTCCACGTTTCTCAGCAATAACCCGGGAAAATACTTCGAAAAACTCAAGGACCCCTACCTCAAGGCGTACCTACTAGCCGAGCTACCCGCCTACAAGCCTGATCTCTGGCCAAGAAGCATGGAGGCACTAAAGCCTCTCCTTCCAGCCCTAAACGCGACGAGAAAAGTTTTCGTTCTATCACGACTAGCAGAAACCTCGAAAGCGCTCAGAAAAGACTACGAGAGGTATATAAGGGAAGCTCACAGCCTGCTACCAGAGAGTAGCTGGAAGGGGCGCTCGAGACTAGTAATTTCTCTAGCCAACCTCGGACTCTACGAGGAGGCGATCGCCCTGTCGCAGGCACTCAAGCCTCCGGCGAGGGCGGTCACGCTCGCAGAAGCTTCTGCACTAAACCCGGGCAACGGGAGACTTCTGATGGAAGGGATGGAGTCTGTAAAAAAGGTGAGTGATCCCATTAGAAGGATTGTTGCGGTTTCCAGGCTCTTAAAGAGCTACCGCTTAGCTGACGGGTACTCCGCTGAACTACTCGCCGAAAAAATCGTTGAGAAACTTTTACCCGTAGCAACAGAGATAGACGCGTTCGTAGCACTGCTTGCTGCTAGAAACCTAGCCGAAGCCCCTCTACACACAGCAGCCTTGAAGCTTTACTCGTCCACCAAGGGGTTTCTACGAAACAACTTCCCCATAGATGGGGACATTGAGGAGCTCTTGATACACGTAGCCTTAAGAATCGAGGGACTGAGCAAGGCCCTCGACCTAGCAATGGCAAATTCCTCAAGGAACTGGTATCTTGCCCCCTCCCTACTCAACTACGCCATTACCTCAGGCTACCTCAGCAGGGCTTCACTAGAAGTTGCTAGAGCAGCCTCCCGAGACCACGCCTACGCGGAAAATTAAATAAGCTGCTTCTGAACTCACTAATACAATGTACCTGAGCCTCGTTTTTAGCTATAAGAACGGGGAGGCGCGGGAAGTGCCGGTCTACGTATCTGAAGAGGTGCACAGCGAGGCCATAGCCAAACACCTGCCAATAGCCTCCGTAGCGGAAAGATGGAAGGAGGAAATATACTTCTCGACAAACATGGAGTTGAAGGGGCCAACCACATCCAGGACCGCTCCTGGAAGCTTTGCCTACTGGCCCCCTGGGAAGGCCCTGTGCCTCTTCGCTGGCACAAACCAGCCCTACGGTGCAGTAGTACCTCTAGGTTGGTTCCTCGGCCCGAGGCACTACGTGCTCGAGATCGAGAATGGGTCAAGCGTTAGGGCGGACGCTTTAAGGATAGAGGATAGACCGCCCGAGGTCCAGAGACTCGTCAAGCTCCTCTGCGAGTCCGGCTACATTGCTGCGCCTCGAACGTGGAGGGGCGTGCAGAGCATTGTAGGCGCCTCTGTGAAGAGGGATACTAGGATCGGATTCGAGGTTTTTGTCGAAAGTTTCGGCTACATAGTGGAGACTGACCCCATTTTCAGGAGGGACTTTTCGGCTATCGATGAAGCTCTTCAGCTCAGGATAAGGGCACACCTGATAAAGAGCCGCCTAGACGTAAATGAGGAGGGCTTTGTCATTTTGTCCGAGTACGCGCCAGGAGAAAACGAGCTCATAGATAAACTCCACAGGATCCTGGCGGATTACCAAAAAGTCATGGACGTCCTTGCGTTAGTGGGTTAAGCACACGCGCGCCTTCACAAGCTCTGCCTTGCCCACGAGGAGAGACCAAGGGGGGTTGGTGCACTGCCCCACGGGCGCGCAATGCACAGCGATGTAAACGCAGCGCTGAACATCCTTAAGCGAGGAGGAAAACCGCCAGAAAGCTTCAAAGCCAAAACCTTTATGGCTCAGAGGAATAATACCCGTCAAGCACGGGCTGGCGGCTACTGACCCCACGCTGGAAGGCGGGGCGACGGAGTGGCGCGCACGCTAAGCACGCGCCATAGACGGCCGGTATGGAGGCAGGGCTGCTAGAGCATCATAGCGAAAAGCTTTTTACCAAGCACTAACAAACAAAGCCATAACCTGCGAAGAGCAGGGTAACGGCTGGCGCACGCTAAGTGAAAACTGTCCTGTGGGCTTTGGACATTCCCGCCTACCCGCACGTTTACGAGAAGCTCAAGGAGTCATTACGGGAAGATGTGAGGATAATAGGTGTGGGGCCTCTCTTCAAGGCGGATGAGATAATCAGCTTGGCAAAGGAGTATGGGGCAAGCGAGGTAGTGACATTGATAGAGGATCCGTGCGAGATGCACAAGTTACTTTCAGCAGGCATCAAGCCACTAGTCGCCGTGTTCGAGGAGGTGGCTACATGCAGATCCGAGGATGAGTGCCGGGGTTATGAGTCAAAGGAATGCATCACTGAGAAAACAGGTGATTCATCAAGGGTGCTTAAACTTAGGGAGTTCGCAAGAGTCATCGACATAATGTTTGAGCTGTCTGAGCCAGTAGAGGAACACGAGCACTAGCGCGCGCTTTCGGGGTTTAGGTGTCTCTAGCCTTATTATGACCGCACTTTCCCATGAAATTTTTCCCACAAATCTAAAACCTTTTGACATATTTTTTGCATTTTATTCACAAAAATTGTCGTAACTATTTTTAAAAAGTGATGAAATCTTTGAATTATGAACGTGGAGCAAAAAATTTTAACCGTGGAAGCACCAAGAGAATTGAGGATAAAGCAGCTCCACGAGCTTACACGTGAAGAACTTGAAGCAAAGAAAATTATTACACGAGTAACAACGTATACGCTACGCTTCCTCTCAGAGTACTTCGTGAACAAGGGATTTGAGTGGATCATGCCCGTAATTCTATCCAAATCCACAGACCCCTTGTGGCCCGACCCAGACTTCAGCCTTGAGAAGAGAATAGAAGTAGAGATCTACGGGGAAGCTGTTAGAACTACTCAGAGCATGATCGTGCACAAGCAAGTCCTAGTCTCTCTCCTCGCACCAAAGATCTTTGTATTCTCGCCGAATATCAGGATTGAGCGTAGAGACAGGATGCATACGGGGATCCACGCGTACGAATTCACCCAGCTTGACTTTGAGATTCGAGGTGCTCAATCCCGGGACGTCAGGAGGTTCGTTGAAGAGTTGCTAGAGGAGTACGTTGCTTTCCTAAAGTCGAGCTTCTCAGGAGAGCAGCAAAAACTGGGTACCATAGGCTCCTTAAGCTTCTCGACGCCCTTCAAGGTTGTAGACTCGCGGGAGCTCAGGGAAAAGTATGGGCCAAGCTGGCACGAAACTCTAAGAAGGGAGCTAAAGGAGCCTCTCTGGGTCGTCAACATTCCCAGGCAATTCTACGACTATGAGGATGAGGAAACGGGTCTCTGGGACAACTACGACCTGTACGTGCCACGGGTAGGTGAAATCTTGTCGGGTGCCAGGCGGGAGTACAAGTACGAAAAGATCATTTCAAAAATGAAGCGAGACGGGGTTTCACCAGACAATTACAAGGTTCTCTTGAGTTTAGCTAGGGAGGGGCGGCTAGCGCCTAGCGCGGGCGCAGGTATAGGCGTCGAGAGGCTTCTGTTATGGGTTACTGGGGTAGAGCACATCGGTGCACTGCAGCTTTTCCCAAGAGTTCCCGGAATAGTCTTTGATCTTTAGCAGTTTTCTGCGCGCCCATCGTGTTACCCCGCCTTTTCGCAGAGTTTATGGGTTTTATGGGTATTGTTTTCGAGGGTGTTAGTAGGAAGCTGAGTACCCTGATTTGCCTTGACAGTCTTGCCTCTATGCGTAGTCACTACCGCGTAGTAAGTCTTACCCCGGGAGTCCACGTAGAAGCAGTAAAACTCGCGCAACCCTCTCCTACCTCCCGAGACAAACCGGAGCACACCTCCGATGACAATTGCCGTATGTGCCAGCAATGTTCACTGACAATTGCCACATAGCATATTTCACTGAGCTGCTGAGCACCGCGCTTAACCTTCAAATCCCTACAGACGCCTGAGCCCGCACCAAGCAGCAAGGCGGAAACCCTTATAGCCTGAGGTGTTCCTGGTAAATGAAGGCAGCGCGTGCCTAGCCAATGCTTTCAAATAAGAGTCCCAGGGAGACGAGTACTGAGCCGAGGAGAAGTTTTCCGGTCGTTCTCTCTCGTAAGAATACCCGCGACAATACCACGGTCAACGCGGGCGTTGAGGAGATAAATATGCTGGACCTGGACGCTCCTATGAATTCAATGGCCCTCATAAATAAGAGCGGGCCAATTCCTATGCCTAGGACTCCTCCAAGCGCAAGGTAGGTCAGCCTTACCTGGCGTTTAAGTTTTTCCTTGTCCTTTACGATTAGGGGCGAAGTTATCAGTACCAATAAAGCTAGCCTGGATATGTTGATTTCGACAGGGTTTCCCCAGTTCAATGCAAACCCCATCGTGGAGACTCCTAGTCCCCAAAAGACGCTTGCCATTAAGCCAGCAACAATTCCGATGAGACCCCCAGCCCCAGAGATGCACGACCCGCCATAGACGAAGAGTACCCCTGAAATGACGAATACAGCTGCAAGTGCATCTTTTAATGTGATGTTTTCGTTTAAGAGGAAGTGTGAGAATAGAGCCGTGAATATGGAGAACGTATACGCTACCGGGTACACTACTCCCACGGGTGCCCTCTGCAGTCCATATAGGAAGGCAGAGTCTCCCAGTACGAAGGACGCCACTGTTGAAACAGCAGCAGCGAGGAGGAATATGAACGGCTTAAATAGACCCACCGGGTAGAATCGGGACAAAGCTAGCATAAACATCAGGGCAAACGCCCCCCGGAACCCGCTTAGAACAAGCGGGTGAACATCACTATTCTTCACTCCAGCCCGGTAGAGCAACGCAGCCCCGCTAAATGAAAGAGCCGCCATTAACGCAAGTATCTCGCCGTACACGAAGCACCAGGGAAAAATAGAGAAATAAAGCTTTATCGACTCTGCGACAAGAAGGGGTCAACGTTTGTTTTCTTCAAAACGAGTAAAGCTAAAACGGTAAATAGTGCTCCCACGGGTCCCCAGAGAATAAGCCCTGCCGAGTACCCGTTGATGCTAGGCAGTTTCATTAATGTGCCGGTGACCAAGTATGCAAGAGACTCGAATATATTTATAGGAATACCCTCAAACCCGGTAAACAGGCCAGCCCTGTTTTCTCCGGTTCTCACCTGATACCAGTGAGCAAGGTCAGCAAGAATGGCATACGGGAAAAGAACGTAGGCCGAAAGAGCCGTAGCGCCGACTGCAACAATTAAGTACCCGAGAATTGTTCTGACCAAGCCTTTACCGACAAAGTGTGGGACAAGAGTCAACAAAAGCGTGATCGCCAGGATAATTAGCGACAGGGATAGAGCGTAGCCCTTCCCACGCGTTTTACCTAGTCTTCCCCACAGTGGAAAAGCCCCCGCCACGAATACAACGAGCATTACGCCAAACGATGCAGATGCCAATGATGGTTCAACACCAATAACGTGCTCAATGTACGCAACGATAGAAATAGATAGCATTTGGACGCTTGCGGACATTAGACCTCTGACACCCATCCACTTCACATACTCAGGATACCTAAAAACTGTCAAGAAATCCTTTAAAGAAGGCTTCAGCACCTCCGTTCTCTTCTCCACGGGAAGCAGGAAAACCTGGGGGGTAAATAGCGCGACAAGGATAAGCGCGTATACTCCCATTACAGGCATCAAGAGACCAATAGCCACAAGCATCTTGACCAAGAAGCTGGTCACAGTACTAACTACATGCCCCAAGATGTTAGACAAGTTTTGAATCATCGATACGTCGATTCTCTCCTGGGGCTCAGAGATCTCTGGGAGCCACGCTTGGTACGGTGTCAGGAGCCAGGCATAGAAAATGTGGAACAAGACGCTTGTCCCCGTCCCCCACCAAAACAAAGAAGCCTGGTCAATGGTTTTCAGGAAGTAAATGGGGGTGAAGTGCAGAAACCCCGAGAAAGCCAGGAGAGGTGCACCAGACAAGATGAAGGGTTTCCTCCTTCCGAGCCGCGTCCACATGGAATCGCTAATGAATCCAATAATGTAGCTAGCAATCATTATCGTGGTTTTCCCAGCGGCCCCCATTACTCCAGCAAGCGCTGGGTCCAACTGGAATACTTGCCAGTATATGTAGAAGCTTGCAAAATCATAGAGACCCATAAAGATTGTTGAGCCGAAACGGGCAAAGCCGTATACGAATTTTTGCTTTTTAGTTAACACGAGAAAAATGTACAAAAATTAGTTATTATTTTTTGCGCCGTCACTTTACACTTATTAGTTTCCTACCCTCCCAAACCCCATGGAGGTTACAGTACTCGAGGGCGTATATTGTTCCGCTCCTTTTCAAGGCAAGCTTAAGCGTGACCTCTGGCTCGACAAGTTCAGGCTCTAGGTGAATCCTGGAAAGCATCACTGGGTTAAAGGCTCTTCCATCTTCCTCAAAGTAAACCTCTATCCACCTTATGGAATGCTGGAGAGTATTGGGGTGAGGCCCCACACTTATCCTCACGTAGAATGGTTCCCCCGCCTTTACCTCATCGGGAGCCACGATTCTAGGAGTGTGCGTCTCGGCCTTCGAGACCGCCTCGCCTGAAGCTGCCTCTGGAGAATAAATTAGTTCTCCAAACTTCTTGGCCATACCCATCAAATGTAAAAGTTAAAGCTAAGGTATAAAAGGTTATTTTCACCAACACGACGGAACGAATTCACTACTCTTTATCAGCATAGCTTTCGTTATCCATAAATATCCCGGAAGAAAACTTTACTCTTGACAATGCATGATTTCTAAGGCTGTGCTGTTAGCCGCAGGTCTTGGAACAAGGCTAGTTCCGTACAGCAAGGAGATGCCAAAGGAAATGCTGCCAGTGTTTTACGGGTTTAACGGTAAGATCTACCTTAAGCCAGTCATACAGGTCGCGTTTGAGCAACTGTATGAAGCCGGGATACGCGAGTTCTGCTTCGTCGTGGGGAGGGGGAAGCGTGCAATAGAAGACCACTTCACGCCTGACTGGGGCTTCGTGGATTACCTGGAGGAGGCGGGAAAACACGAGTACGCAGAGTTGCTAAAGAATTTTTATGAAAAAATAGAGCAGTCATTCATCGCGTGGGTTAACCAGCCGGTTCCTAAGGGGACGGGTCACGCAGTCTACATGGCGAAAGGCTTTGCTGGCGATGATTTCTTTCTAGTGGCAGCGGCTGACAACATTTTTGTCGGCAAAAACGTTCCACGAAGCATCATTGAATTATTCGATCGGCGAACCTCACCGATGATTACTGTGAGGAGAGTTAAAGACCCAAGCAGGTACGGGGTAATCATTGGTGAAAAAATAGAGGAGTCTCTCTACAGGGTTAAAGGTATAGTGGAGAAGCCAAGGGAATTCGTATCAGACCTGGCGAACGTATCCTTATACGTTTTCCCCCCAGAAATCTTCAAGGCAATAGAGGAGACAAAGCCCAGCCCTAGGGGGGAAATCGAGATCACGGACTCTATCCAGCTTCTAGTAAAAAGCGGAGTCGAGTTCCTGGCATACGAGTCAGATGCAGACTGGGTGGACGTGGGGAACTGGGAGTCATTTCTGAGGGCAGTAATAGTTTCTTTAAAACACCATACGGGACCCAGCGCACTAAGGAAAATTCTAAGCGAGAATCTGGGCATAGAGGAACCCGTATAGCGCTTATGCGCCAGTCGTCACCCGCCTTTCGCCGCGGGGTCAGTAGTCGCCGAGCCCCTACTCCGCCCTGACCGGCTTTACTCCTCCGGGTGTCGCTATGTATGTTTTCAGCCTTGAAGCTTGTGGGCAGCTTTTCTCCAGCCCCTTACAATATGTCCAGTGCTGCGTTTACGTCACTGTGCATTGCGTGGCTAAGCGGGCAGTGTATTGGCTTCGAGGGGAACGTGCTACCTCTATGCCGTGGTAAGCGCAGTTTTCGAGGTGTAGTCTCCCGGAACTGCGTAAACCGCACGCCCAGGTTCTCAGCGGCTAGCGCTATCCTCTCCACAAGCTTCCTATAAGCCCAGAAGCTCACGTTGCTCTCTGTGCGGGTTCTCTTCGCAGTGTCGTAAGGATAATCAATGTAAATCTCCGCCACGCCGAGCCGCCTCAGTGTCTTGACGAGCGCGCTTATAGCGCGCAGGAACCCATATAAACTTTTAATAAAATCTTGTTAGGTTTAGGGTACCATGACCCCAGAGGAAAACATTGCTAAGCTACTTCTCGTTATTGAAGCCTTCTTGGGAGGCTTCTACGTCTCAATAACAAGGGGGCTCTTTATCCCAATGATCACCTACAGTGGATACACCATAGATAACATGGCACTAATCCTTTTCCCCACGGGTCTCAGCGGCTCGCTTCTCTCATTGTTAATATACAGGTACTCAGAAGGCTTAACGAGGAGATTCAGGATTCTCACCTTATCAACACACGTATTTGAACGCGTTGCCTGGTTCCTATTACCACTTATGCTAGGAAACGTTGCACTGATATCGCTCACATACACTCTCGGAAACCTAGTTTCAGCGCTTGTCAGCATCCTCATGGGGGCCTTAATTTACTCCTATTTCTCTTCGCTAGAGGACGTGATAAAGGTTGCAGTGTGGCGGTCAGCAGCGGGTGCTGTCGCATCCCTACTGGGGTCGCTCTTCATGACTTTCGTGTCCTACGCCTATAACCCCCCGGAAAGCTACCTGATTTCCTACTTTGTCGCGTTCGTCATAGGCTTCGGGAGCTCGATCGCCCTCATCCTCGTACCCAGGTTTCCAAGCCAAGTCATGGAGAGGAGGCAGGAACCGCCACTAGAAGTAATGATAAGAGGACACCTGGCTTTTCTCGTTTTAACATTTATGCTTGCCGGGAGCAACCTGGTGGGGTTATCTTGGACCCCTTTCCTGAGGAATTTAGGCGCGCCTATTTACATAACCCTTGCACTCAGCATCACCGGGAACCTAGGAGGCACTGTCGGCTCATTCCTGTTCAAGGACTACAAATCATACATGGCTGGGCTCTTGACGAACACAATGCTAACAGCACTCATACCCTTCATCAATTACCCCTACATACACGTAGGCTTATCATTCCTCACATCCCTCACCTTCACGGCTGCAAACCTACTTGCAATGCAGATATTCGCCGAAGTCAATTCCCGCATGGGTAGGCTCAAGGCGTCTGCATTCATGGTTGCAGGTAACTACGCTGGCCTGCTCATAGCTTCTCTAGTCGCCCTCATCCTCGTAAAAAGCCCACTTACAGGCCTAGCTCTCTCAGCCGTCCTCAAGCTCCTCGCAGCGATACTCGTGCTAATAGCAATACCCGAGACAGCGATAATCCCGGAAAGAAAGGCCTACGAGTTCAGCAAGCTCATTTACTCGATAAGCCTGACAGGATTCGTGTTCACAGTCTAAGCCTCTAAAGAGTTCCTCAAAACATTTTTCGAGGCGCTATCGATGGTCCTGCTTGCCCTACTCCTATACATAATTTATAAACTGGCATACCTGATAATCGGTGGTTAAAATGTCGGAGAGCGAGGTACCCTCGCTGCTTAGGCAGCTCCTCACAGATATTTTGTCAATCTTCCCCAAGGCGGGGGTAGCTACCCTCATAATATTCGTGACATTACTCATTGCAAAGCTTCTCAACAAAGCTATTAACTGGCTGGTTCGAGTCAGCAGGATAGAGGACTACATCAAAAGAGCGGTGCCGGAGGGCACGAGAATACCCGTCAACTCCCTCCTAGTATTCATTGCCGACGCAGGCGTCATAGCGACTGGCATGGCAGTGATCGTCCGCGTCTTCGTCCCAGAGTACACGCAGGCGTACAGGGACATGGTAACATACATCTACAGGGTGGGCAGCGTCGTTATCTTATCAATATTAACATTTGTGATTGTTGACGCCTTCGTAAAGTCAATGAGGCTGGAAAGAAAGACTGAGAGATTTTTCACAATGCTAAGCCTGCTACTGATAACCCTCCTCTTAGTCGATCTAGCAGCCCTGAGCAGCGAAATAAAGCTTGCACTCGCAATTGGAATCGCGATAGGCATTGGTCTACTGATAGGCGTCTTCTCGGTATGGGCCTTTTTCGGCGAACAGCTGGATCTACTCCTGAGAGCAGCGGGCAAGAGTGCAGTTGGCGAGGCGAGGGATCTCCCAGAGACAAGCGAAGACTAAGGGTGAACCCCATAAGTAGTCCTAAGCCAGGTGATCCGCGATGACCATGGCGATTGCCGGCTTTCTCAGCACACTGACCCTAGCCCTCACAGCCCTCCCAGTACTGTTCCTGCTCCTCTACGAGACCATTATCCTAGCCCTGGCTTACAGGCGCGGAAGCCCTCTAAGCACCAACATCAGCCTGCCTAGCAAGGTGGAGGTTGTCGTCCCCACATACTCTGAGCCCATAGAATTAGTTGTCGAGAAGGCTCGTAGAAACTCCGCTGTGCTCCTACAAGCGCCCTGCTTCACCCGCCTAACAATACTCTCGGATGATAGCGATGACTACGTTAGAAGTCTCAGGGAGGCTCTCGGCTCAGACCTGCCTATAGCGGTTTTCCACAGGCAGAAGCGGAGAGGCGGCAGGACAGGCGCTCTAGACGACTACCTCAAAGCCCTTGAAGCCCCACACTTCCTAGTCCTAGACGCCGACGCGGAGCTAAGCGCAGACACCGCCTGGAAAATCTGCAGACTACTGCCTGATAATGGGGCGCTAGTCATCCCGTGGGAAGGCTACTTCACAAGGGAAACTCGCCTGGCACATGCAGTAAAATTCATCACCGATTTCGGGTCGGAAATACTGTACAGGCTCAGGGGCAGGGCAGGCTTCTTCATCTTCCCCCTAGGCTCTGGGACAATATATGACAAGAAACTGGTCGTGGAGCTCGGGGGCTGGGGGGACGACATAGTACAGGACGACATCTGGATGGGGGTCAAGCTTGCACTAAACGGACGCCACACGAGCATTGCTGAAGACCTCTCGCTGAGGGTGCTCGTACCCTCAACACTCGCCTCGTTCAAGAAGCAGCAAAAAAGGTGGGCTTACGGAACCAGCGATGTCCTCAGAAGGTCTGCCCCGAAATTGCTAACGAGCAAGGAGCTCCCCCTGGGAAAAAGGCTCGAAATGATAGCTTACATTTCACTACCACTACTAGCAATCCCCGCCGCGCTCTCACTCCTCCTGCTACCAGTTGCAGGGATCCTTGAGCCATGCATAGGTCCCGAGAAACTCTTCAAGGAAGCACTACTCCCACTCCTGCCGCTCCTTTTCCTAGCCCCCATTTATCTACCTCTCTACAGGAAAAGCCTCAAGAAGTTCAGCATCAAGCAGAGCATTACAAACCTCGGAAGATTCGCAGCGGTACTAGCAACCCTGATCCCCGCCCTAGCGTGGTCCAGCCTTAAGGGGCTGCTGGGCATCTCCTACTCGTTCGAAGTTACACCCAAGGGAAGGAAGGAAGTGCAAGAGAAAAGACCCAGAGACCCACTCTACATGTGGATGTGGAGCACCCTCAGCCTCGCCATATCACTTGTACGAATGAATACCGCTACGGCACTATTATCCCTAGCATTCCTAGCAGCATCAACATGGACGTGTCTCAGGGCGCACACGCCCCCATGAGGGGTCACGTAGACTGAGAGAGCTAAGTCGTGAGGCCCGGAGCTGCTCCCAAACTCGGGGGACACGCTATCTAGGGGAAAACCACTGCTACGGGTGGCGGCCACATCGCTAGGACAACCATGCTTGGAATAGTTATCGGGTATGCCTTCTGAGAGGCGCCAAGCAGTATGTCGAGAAGCGTGGGCGTCCTGGGCTTCAGCTCTATCACCGGCGCATCCTCTGGCAAGCCTGCAATGCTCTTCACACGGCTTAAAGCCTCTTCAAACGTGCACACATCGTCTACGAGTCCCACTTCCCTAGCCCTCGCCGGGGTAAACGGCTGCCCCGTGAACACCTCGTCAGCAACCCTCCCCCTACTGGCCAACACCCTCTCCTTAAAGAGTTCAAAGTAGTATCCGACGAGCTCGTTCATTATCCTCATCTCCTCCCCGGTCATGTTCCTGTAGGGGGAGCCTATGTCCTTGAAGACCCCCGACTTAAACGTGTACACGGTTACACCCAGCTTCCCAAGCAGGCTCTCAACATTGAGAACAGTAACGTACACCCCAACAGAGCCAACCTCGCTCGTGGGGCTCGCCAGCACGACCCTCGCGGGCAAAGCAGCCATGTACGCACCGCTAGCCATAAGCCCCTTAGCATACGCCACTACAACCTTCCTCGAAGCAAGCTCCTTAACCGCCTGGTAGAGGTCGTCCGAGGCTGTGAGAGTGCCCCCCGGCGAGTCAAAGACGAGGATCACCGCCTCGGCGAGGGGGTCGCCCTCAGCTTGCTTAATGAGCCGGATATACTCCTCCACCCCAACAGTAGTGCCAAAAATGGAGGATGAGGAATAGTCAATAGTCCCCTTAATCGTGATCTGCGCCACGTAAGGCCTAAAACTCGTAAACACCTGCCTCTGAGAAAGAATGGCTAAAATCACACCAAGAATCACGGCTCCGAGGATAATAAATAGGGGGAGCCTCCTCCAAACCTTTCCACGAAGGCTTGCCATAGATACACCATGAAAACTAGGCGATATAAACATATTCCAAGCGCACGCCGAGAGGGCTAAAGGAGCGCTAAAAAAGCGCACACCTACTCGCTCTTCCCTATGGCTAGCAGCCACCACCTCTAGGACCCTACGAAGCAGTGGGAAGTTCTATAAACCTATATAAGCCCCTTCTCCTTTGCTTTTTCAAGAACCTCTTTAACCAAATCATCCTTACTCTTACCCTCCGCCTGAACACCAAGTTTCTCCGCCAGCCTCTTTAAGTCCTCGTCCGAAATAGAGGGAGAAGCCGTCCGCTGCTTAGAAGCCTCCTCAACTGTGGATGCAGCTTTCTGCGTTTCCTCCCTAAAGATCCTCACTGCTTCCCCAATAGACCTTGCAAGCTCCGGTAGCTTCTTGGGACCGAAAAGTATTAACGCGAGGATTATCAGGAGGAGTATTTCCGTGGGACCTATATTAAATTGCAGATTAACTGCCGGTGCCGGGCATCCTGGAATCATTTTTCCACCAAAGGTTATTCATTATGCTAGCTAAAAAACTTTTTGAAGAGTTAGAAAAGGAGATTTTAAAGAGCTAGCACAGCGCGTGGACATGAACCCCGGAGGAGATATCTTGTTACATGGATGAGACATTTGAGGGGGCTGATGTTGTGTATCAGAAGTCATGGGGATCCCCTGAGGTGCATGTCCCCGAACGCGTCAAAGGTGGATGAGAAGGGGATGACGGAGCTCATGAATCAGTACAAGGACTGGATATGCACTGCTGAGAGGCTGGATGAGGCTGACAGGTACGTGTACATGCATTGCCTTCCGGCAGATAGTGAGATGGAGGTGGCAGATGAGGTCATGGGCGGGCCTCATTCCTTTGTGTTCGATGAGGCTGAAAACAGGCTTCACGCCCCAAAAGGGATAATGGCTCTTGTGATGGGAGGAATCTAATTTTCAGAGTAGGTGAGCAACATTTAAGTTGAGTATCATTTCTTTTTTAGGATGTCCGAGAAGCTGAAGAAGGAGTTCATCGAGCTACTTGAGAGGGATGAGGAGTTTCGTTACACTGTAGCAGGCTTTCTAGGGCTGTCCGAAACACTAAAGAGGCTTGAAAAACTTGAGGAAGGTCAAAGCAAGCTATGGGAGGAGGTTAAGAAGATATGGGAGGAGGTGAGGCAGATCAGGATCGACTACAGCAGGATGAGGAAGTATATGCGCGTGGGATTTGGTGATCTGAGCAGAGCACTCAGGGTAACAGAGGATCATTCTGCATCCTTTCTTGAGGTGTTACTCGAGGAGCTGGGATATCCTGACGCAAAAATCGAGAGAAAGATACTTGTGCATGATGGTGAGGCTGTTGAGATAAATATGTTTTGCGAGGATCCGCTTGTTGTTGGAGAGGACAGGATTAGCATAGAAAGCGCAGAAGAAGCTGAAAAAGAGGTAGAGAAGCTGTTAAAATGCGTGGAAATTGTAGAGAAGAGGTATGGGAAGAGGCCAATGCTCGTGGTATTATCCGTTGCTAGGCCCTCGCCTGGAGTATCAAGAAGGCTTGAAAATCTAGCGAAAAAGCATGGGATAAAGCTGGTACTGGGAAGGGAGATTGAGGAGGCAATAACTATATAAAAATAGTGTAGCAGCTCTAAGAAGCAAATTCATATATCTGCTCACCCATCGGCAATTTTAGATAATGCTTTATTTTTAATTAAACAATTTAATAAAAAGTCACGGAAATTTTAAAAGCTCCAAAAGCCCATTAGCTAGTGGAAGCATTAGAGAGAATTCTTCCAGAAGGGATACCGCGCGCTATGTAATTACATTGCAGCCTACCTTGTTGGCTTGAGATGTCAGGAGATGGCTTCAAGGCGGATGACATAGTTGAGAATACGAGGAAGGAAATGGAGGAATTTTCACGGGAACTAGGAACATGGGAGGCTGTAAAGAGAAGGTGCACTCTATAGTTTTCAGGCGTTTTGAGGCTTGCTTCCACATACAGGGCAGTCAGGCCTACGTTCCACCTTGACTATGTCGAAGGTGTTCCTGTAGCCATCATAAAATAGAAGTTTGCCGGTTAGGGTTTCACCGTATCCGCTGATAATTTTTAATGCTTCTAGTGACTCTAGTGCACCGAGAATGCCTGGGAGGGGCCCAGCAATAGGAAAACTTGCCTCCTCAGGAGGATTCCTTGGAAATATGCATCTCAAGCATGGTCCCTCGAATGGCTTTATCACTGTGACTTGCCCATATAGAGCCCTCACGCCGGCATGGACAAGCGGCTTCCTGAGTCTAACACAAGCCTCGTTCAGAGCAAAGCGAGTAGCCCAGTTGTCTAGGCAATCAATGACAACGTCCGCGTCTCTAATAATCTCTACGGCGTCCTCTACTTTCCCTATTTTACGGTTTACCGCCTGAACGCGAACATGGGGGTTTAGTCTTTCGAGCTTTTCCTTGGCCGACACGACCTTCGGCT
>JAJHRM010000181.1 GCA_020832965.1 Thermofilum sp.
AAAAATTGAAAAAGCAATTTCTGTATATGGCTTAAGCAAAATACTGTCTCGAGAGGTTCAGGAAAAGCTGAGTGAGAAGGAGAAAAAGGAAATAAAATACGAAGTCGACTTTGAAGCTGAGATGGCCTTACTGATGATTGGAAATAAGCTCCAGACAGTGACCATTCCAAACCTCATACTTATTCTCACAGAGGAAGGAATGCACGACGATGTAAAGAAGGTATACAACTCAGCCCCTGAAGCCCTTAAAAACAAGCTCAAAGAGTCCCTACTTGAATACTACGAGCTCAGAAAGTCAAACAAAAGCAAGAGGGAGATGCTTGAAACACTTTTAAAGGAGCTAGGAATAAGTATCAACTAAGTTTTCTACTTGAATATTTTGCCTTTAAGTTTTAATAGCTAAAGATATATTTATGAGCTGCAAGCATAAAACTTGAGTAAGATGCCGCGTTTGGCAACCAAGTCGCAGGCAATAACTGCATCACCCATAAGGCGGATTGCAGCCCTGCTTGATGAGGCCAGGAGGAAGAGTGATATCATCAGCTTTGGGGGAGGTGCCCCCTCACTCCCCCCGCCGCAGGAAGTAATTGACTACCTGGTAAACTACATCAAGGACAATCCGCAAAAGTCTGTTGCGTACGGTGCGACGAGGGGCATGATCGAGCTCAGAGAACTTATAGCTGAGGACCTCAAGAAATACTGGAATGTGAGCTACGACCCCAAGGAGGAAATAATTATTGTTAACGGGGGAACCGAGGGGATCTACCTAGCGCTGGGATCTATACTTGAGAAGGACGAAGAAGTCATCATTCTTGATCCCACCTACCTAGGCTACTCGGAGCCTATTAAGCTCTTTGGAGGAAGAGTGAGAACTGTCCCAGTGAGAGTTGAGGATGGTTACCAGCCAAAGATTGAGGATGTTAAGAAGGTAATTTCACCATTAACTAAGGCATTCATCCTGCTCAGCCCAGATAATCCAACTGGAAGAGTGGTGACCGAGGATTTCGTACGGAAACTAGTTGACCTCGCTGTTGAACATGACTTCTGGATAATTTTTGATGCCGTCTACAAGCACATCAGCTACGGTAGGCCCACACCATGGGTGGACTCCTTTAAAGGAGCAAAGGAAAGAACAATCACGATTCATAGCTTCAGCAAAGAAGCCTCAATCCCCGGATTCCGATTAGGCTACGCCACAGGACCACCCGAGGTAATCGAGGTTATGGAGAAGCTGAAGCAGTACATTTCACTAGCCCCGGACACACCGGGGCAGTTAGCTATGATAAAGTTCCTGGAGAGCGGGATCAAGGAGAGGTACCTGAACGAGGTAGTTATTCCCACATACAAGAGAAGGCGTGACTTCATGTACAAGTGCATCCAGGAGTACCTCCCCGAGGCGAAGACCTCCCTTCCAGAGGGAGCCTTTTACTTCTTCGTCAACATGGAGGAGTACTTGAAAGCCATGGAACGGGATGACGAGGAATTTGCGAACAGGCTCCTTTACAGGAAAAGCGTTGTAGTTATCCCTGGAAAATACTTTGGAGAAATGGGTCAGGGGCATGTAAGGATGACTTTCGTCAGCGAACCCGAGGAGAGAATCGAGGAAGGCTTAAAAAGAATCAACGCGTACGTCACAAGCTACATGTAGTTTAAAAACTGGTTATTTTTAGCCCAGTTTAGCTTTTGTCATTTCCTCCACTCTCCTCTTTACTTCTCTTAGCGTGTACAGTAGTACTCCTAGCCTGGCGTCTTTGCTGAATAGTACTGCTAGGTAGCCTACTTGGCCTAGCTTCGTGTACACTACTCCTGAGCCGTCCGGGGCGTTCACAGTAATCCACTCTGCCTCGCCCCTCCCAAGCTCACTACTAGCCCTATTCCCAACCTCGCTAAGCACAGCTGTCAATGCTGCAACCTTCTCCTCAAGCTCCCTATCAGCAAGACTACTAAACAAAGGCAAACCATCACCACTACTAACCACAAAACCCTCAACACCACTAACCCTGCTAACACCCTCAACAACCCTCCTAATACTCTCAACATCCAAACTCAATACTAGTCACCACTCAATTACTATGTGTTTCAAGACAAGTATATTTTTTATTCGCTTAAAATACACGGGTTGGTGTCCTTAGGAGTCTGTCGTTGCCAATATTCTTCGCGAGAATTAAGCACCTCTTCTCATAGTGCCTGCGCGTGTCAGCCAAGCTTCCATTCCGCGGAAGCCGAGCTATGGACTATGCGTTCAGCGCACGTGCATTCTCATCTCCGCCTGGTTGAGGACAGCCGTTACCGCTCCCTTTGCTCTCTATGGTTTGGCGGACTGTAAAATGACGAGGATGATTAAAGACAATCGATAAATATCTGCACTGAAGCATAACTCTTGATGATGCCAGTACTCACGAGAATAATTCCTTTTTACCAACTTACTCTAGACAACATGGTCCTCATTTTCTTGTCAATAGCCTCGCTGGGCTTATCCATCGGACTTTTCATTTCTTTTATCTACTTCCTCAAAACATTCGTAAACAAGTTTGTAAGAGAGAGACCTGCCGAGCAGGGGGAAGCGATCCTTAAAATATCCTCTGAGGTTAGCAGTTTAGGGGACAAATTATCCCAGCTGGAGAGAGAAGTAGCAAGCATCAAGAAGGAGACATTACCTCAACTCCAGGATACAGTCTCTCAGGTAGCCGCAAAAGCGTCTCAGCTGGAAACAAAGCTTCTCGTGCTTGAAAGGAGAGTTACACGTGAAATACCCCTCCCGAGGCCGGTTTCACCCGTGACAAAACCCCAGCTAGTGGTCGCAAAGGAAGTTGAGTTATCAAAGTTGTCGGACTTGTCCTTGCACTTCCCAGAGGTAAGATTTGCCTGCATAATCACTTCCCAGGGATACCTCGTAGAAAGCTATGGGCAGAGCAGCGAGGAGCCGGCAAAACTACTCGACGTGTTAAGGCTTTACAACTCTCAAAATGTTTCACTGACGAGAGGGCGTAGAAGGCTAGAGGTCTTCTACTTGGGCGATGTTAGGGATCTCTCCGTATATGGAGTACTTGAATTCTCGGATTTGGAGGAAGTGACTAGGGAAACCGTTGAAGCGATAAAAAGGGCGATAAGCAAATATTTTACTGATGTCGTAGGCAGAAAAAGCCTTTAAGGTCGAGAGTGGTGGAGAAGTGAATGAGTGAAGCTGTCCGAGAACAATTGAGGGGGGTACTTGCCAAGATAGTAAAGGAGACGCGCGACGCTGTAGTATCCATAGTCTTTGCCTGGAGAGACGGAATCCCTGTAGCGTTTATTGCCCCCGACCAGCCCCAAGCCGAGTTTCTGGCGGTGGCTTCTGCTGCAGCCTTGGGGTCACTCGATGCCCTAGGAGACATCTTTAATTCAAAAGTCAAGAGGGTTGATGTAGAGTTTGAAAACGGAGAACATATAGTGATATCTTCCGTGGATGGCTCATTTATAGCACTCTCCACCTCTCCAAAGCCTAACCTAGGACTGATACACTTGGTCCTGAGGAAATACGAGGAGGACGTCGTGAAAACTGCCGGTGTCGGCTATGTGGGACCAGGCAAGCTACCTCAAAATCCTGGTTAGCGGGCCATATGCGAGCGGAAAAACCACGTTTGTTAAGACGGTTTCCGATGTAGTTCTTACAACTGAGGTCCAGGTAACAACGCCTGGAGAGCAAAGGGTGAAGGAATACACGACCGTAGCTTTTGACTACGGTAAAGTTGTCCTAGATGGCATTCCCATATACATCTTCGGAACACCCGGGCAGACCCGCCTACAATTCATGTGGAGGGTACTGAGCTACGGAATGCATGGCTACATTTTCCTGGTTGATGGAAGTAGTTTACTCGAAGTCTACAGAGCCAGGCCCATATACTTATACATGAGGAGCATTGGGGATCACCCACACATCATTGCTGTGAATAAACAGGACGTGGAAGGCGCAGTCCCGCCTGCCCAGGTTGCCCAGCTCCTCAACGTAAATCCCAAGCTTGTATGCCCTCTCATAGCAAAAGACAAGGCAAACGCGTTAAGCGTCTTAAAGCGACTCGTTAATCTTATAACTTCTACAGCGCGCTAGCGCGCACCGTACCCCGCCTTTTCGCGGGGTTATGGGCTTTACTCTGCTGGTGTGGCTATGAAGCTTTTTCACGTGTACTGTGCTTGGTAGCTTTGTCTCTATGCCCAGCGCTTCCGGCCCCCTAGCCATGAAGGGAGGACAATGCTTCGAAGAAATGTGCATACCACGGACATCACATTCCCCAGCTTGTTCCGAGATATGCCCCGAGGGTAACCTAGTGCGCACTTGAGGAATTTACGGCTGGCCGGGTAAACCGCATGCACAGAGAGGATCACGGGATCACGCGCGTCAGCCGAAAAATTCTCCCTGACAAAACCGGGAACGCCGCTACAACTAATCCTAGGGCAATAATTAGGTCAGCTTGAGGAAACTCGCGCTTTTTCCACTAGACAGGCACTTTGTTGCATAGCTTCGCGCCCAGCTGCTCCCAAAGCATAACCCCTCTTCCCTACAGAGGCGCAGTTTTACTTTTCATGCAGCTACGCGCACGTATTTTTTGCGATCCCATAAAGAGCTCAGTGCCTCGAGCGCGCTTTTAAGTCTCTTTTCACTATTCGTTAACCATAGAGAGCATCTCTCAGCAGGTTAGCGGCCTCTTCAGGATTAATCCTTGCAACGCGGACAGAGTCGAGCATCTCTATTCCCCCGATGCTTTCAAAAGGAATGAGATCTACGAATAGGTGAAAGTAGGAATTGTAACCAAAAGGTAAGCTGTAGAACAAAACGTTTCGATCTCTTGCTATGCCTATCTTATCCATCGCCAGCGAGATAAGCTTCAAAGCCTCCGCCAGCCCCACTATCTCCCCGCCAGTTAAATCAGTAAACCGCGAAACATGTCTCTTTGGTGCAAGCCTGACGTGGAAGTTACGCCTAGGAGACGAGGTCGCCCAGGCAATCCATGTGGCGTTTTCAAGAAACACCCTCCCGTCGTGATGCGAGGTGCACAAGTGGCAATTATTATCCTTGCGCATCTCCTCAAAGGCCTGGAGAATCGACTCCATAAATGCTCCATGACCGTCCTCGTTCAGGTCAAAGTATACCTGCGAGTGGAGGCGAGGCTGACTACCACCGGCAAGCTTACCGATGTTGAAGAAGGGGTAGACAGGTATCAGTTTGAATCCCCTCTTGAAGCTTTCCTCTATTGAAACCTGTATAGCTTTCTTCATTGAGCTAAGCATTGCCGCTAAGATTTCAACAGGCACGTCGCTAAGTGTTTCGTAGTAGCTGGTTGGGAAAGTTACCAGGTTTATTCCGTAGGCTATCCTCGTGTATTTATCTTCAACAAGCTTTTCAACTTTTTCCCTTACTTCTGGGTCAATGTGGCGAACCATCGCTGGGAAACGATTAATGATCGTTACTGCTGAGTAGTCTTTAAGCGAGTCGCAAAGGACTGGTTCAATGCTAAAGGGCGAATCCGAAAGCTGCTCGTTTA
>JAJHRM010000182.1 GCA_020832965.1 Thermofilum sp.
CTGTAGGAGGTATACCTGATGTTATAAAGGATAATAAGACAGGTTTTATTTTAACTTCCGCAGAACCTTCCAAAATAGCTACAAAAATTAATGAAGTATTAGCGAAAGATCTTAAAGAGTTGCAAAAAATAGTTAATAACGCTTTAAATTACATTGACAGAAATTATAGATTACAAGCTGCAATTAAGAGATATAAATTAATTTCAAAATATCTAAAGGTATGATGAAAAATAGTGATTTGATGCAGTACCCTAATAATTTATTTAACGTTTTCCGTAGCGCGCGCTAACCTGAAACTTAATGGCGTAAAAAATGTCTTAGTGGTGGATAAGGCGGCTTGGGATAAGCGAGAAAAACTGCTGATCAATATTCCGAAGGGATTCTACGGGTATGCTTCAGTCTACAAAAGGTACTTTTCCCAGACAATTAAAATGATGGTCGAGGGTTTCCCTCTAGACGATATACTTAGGGGCTTATCATGCAACATAAAGCTAATAAAGATTGATATAGAGGGTGCTGAGCATAGGGTCATTAAAGGAATGGGGAAGAGTCTACTTGATACTAACCTTGATACTAACTAACTATTATGTAGTAATATCACCTCATTATGAGGAGGACTCCTTAAGCTGGCGTAAAATCCTAGACTTCAACTCAGAAAGGGTTCTCAATCGAGTGGCGACAGGGTTATATGATTTGTCGGAAAAAGACCCTACTATCGGTTTGAAATTATGTATTTGAATAAGTCTTTGTTTTTAATAACAGCATTAATAATGAGCTTTTTGGGAAGTTTACTCAGTATATGTATATATAATTTTGCCCTTATTTTACTCTTCCTATTTTTCTTTTCTTTATGTTCTTCCGTCATGTTAACGGAGAAGAAATTACATGGAGGAATTATGACGTTCACTACAATTGTGTTGGCGCTTCTATTATACCCAACTTCATACCATATAGCTCTAGGCCCTACCCCCACCCTTGTATGGGATGGAAAAGATATGGAGAACGTTGCCTTGAAGATCATCGAAACTGGGCATGTGCCTTTCGCCGCCGCTGGCAAACCAATGTTCCGCGAGAACTACGTACTTTATCCTATATCTTTCGTTTTACTCGCTATATTATCGGAAGTTAGTTCACTAAATACATATCTTCTCATGTTCCTTCCAATAATAACCTTAGCTTATAGCCTTGTTATCATTATTGTCACGTATGAAATAGCACGCACGTTACCATCTCACTCCAGCGGATTCATATTGGTATTCTTAACTATGAACTTTATTTGTATCACAATGCTAGGTCGCTTTACGTATTCATTTATCTCAAGAGCGTTTATTATTATGTTCTTATACGTAATTTTGACAAAGTCTCGCTCGTTATCCACATCTGTTTTATTGGTACTGTTAGCAATAGCAATACTTCTTTCCCATTCCTCTGAATCAATATCTTTGTTGGTTGCACTACTGCTACTAACCATAGGATATGGAGTTATTTCCAGCAGTGAGAATGAAAAAGGATTTTGGCGATTGGGAGTTGTTTCACTTATTTATGTAATAGTGTTTCTTGCACATAACTTTTTCCAAGCAGAGCTTTTCGCTGAAAGTTTTATCGAAATGCTTAAGAAAACTCTAACTTACTTTATATCGGCAAGGCCGGAAGAATCTTTAGCAAGGTTTGCTCCGTATGATTTTACTCTTGTTGAGCTAGGTTTAATTCTCACTGGAATCATATCGTTTATGCTTATAGTTTCAGTTTATTTCTTTATTGGACTAAACTTTTTAATCAAAAAATGGAGTGTAAGCATGGGTTTCTTTCCGTATATTTTTAGCATAGTTGGTTTAGGGCTGGTAAATATTGTAATGTTCTTTAAAACGCCATTCAAATCTGATATTTTTTGGCGTTTTGTATACGTTTCCATTATTTTATTGGCTATGTTCATCAGAGAAGTTGAACATAGCTTAGGTAAGTTGCATACTAGTACGTATGTATTTACAAGATTGTTAAAAAACAAGATGATCACGGTTTTGCTTCTAACATTATTTATAAACTCTATGTTTATATATGACAGATACCAACACATAGGTTCAGAAGTTAACATCTACGTCGAAACTATTCATAAGAGAATAGATTTAAGTGGAATAATTAATAGGATCGACTTAAATTCACCGAATAGCATCATATTTATGGATTCTCCTCAATTGCCATATTATGCACTACGCGATTATGTTGTCACCAGAATACCTATAAAATTTTACCAAATCTACATATATGCTCCTGAAACTCCAGTTTATAACCATACTCTTCTAAATGGATTATACCAGCCTAGGTTCATATTGTTGAGTCAGAACACCCGAAACGTTACATTGAAAGAAGGCGCTCTACTTTTCGGGTCTTTAAATGATGTAATGCGTGCTGATTATTTGATATGTTGCATAACCTTAATTTACAATGATGGCGAGTTGTTTATAGCGCGCGTATGGCGTTAGCACGCGCTCGAGGAGGTGCCTAGGGGAGTTTCGTCATCTTCCTGGGCGCGGACGTCTCCGGCAAGACGACGGTCGCCCGCCTTCTAGCCCCCTCCTCTCGCTCTCGCCCTGCACCCACTGGCTGAGGGGCTCTTACCTACTGGCTTCGCTTCTCGCCCGCTCCTTCTCGCGCTTTAACCTTTAACCTCTTCCGCGGCGGCTGCAACCCCTACTACGGCGTCTGCGTCCCGGGGAGGCTCAGGGGCGTTTGAGTTCTTTGCGCCTTCCTCGTGTGCGATAGGGGCTCCCTCGACTTCCTCGTGTGGCTCGTGTCCACGCTCGGCTCCGCCTCGCTCCTCCGCGGCGTCTGCGGCGGGTTCCTGCTCAGGCTGGCTCGCGGGGAGGGGCCCGTGTACCTCTACGCGGACCTGCGCGTGCTCGCTGGTAGGGCGGACGTGCCCCTGTGTTTCCTCGCGCGCGAGCTCGCCGCCTACAGCGTGCTAGCCGGATATGTGGCGCGGTGCAGCATCGACACCGAAGTTAACGGCCCGCTGGACGTCGCGAGGGGTGTTTTGGAGTGCCTGAGTCGGAGTCGCTGAAGCTGCTGAGGGTTCTCGGCGGCTCGTACAGGCCCGGCAGCGCCATCGAGGTCTCTCGGCTTGCCGAGAGGGCCCGCTTGAACAAGCTCTACTTGGCTTACCTCAGGGCGCTGGGGGGCCCGGAGGAAGAGCTGCTGCGGGAGGAGGCCCGCTACCGCTGGTTCCTCAGGAACGCGGTCGAGGTTGTGGGCGCTCTGCGGGGGCTCGAGTACGCGCTCTACAAGTTCAGGAGGCCGGTGGAGCACGTCTCCGTGGACCTGGACGTCTTGATCGAAAGGGGCTGCGTCGCGGGGGCTGTGCGCGCGCTGCGCGATCGGGGCTTCCGCATAGCCGTGGCCGAGCCGTACACGGTCACGCTGGAGAGGAGGGGGTTCATCGTGGACCTGTACACGGAGCCGGCGTTCGCGTGGGTCGTGTACATGGACGGTAGCAAGCTGCTCCGCGAGTGCTCGGAGGACGTGGAGCTGGCGGGCGTGCCGGCTCGCGGCTTGTCGAGGGGGGCGAAGGTTGCGGTCGCGGCGGCGCACGCGGTCTACAAGGAGCACTTGGTCCTCCTGATGGACTGCCTGGTGGCTTGGAGCTGGCTGGGCGGCGAGGCCTGGAGCGTGGCGGCGGAGTGCGGCGTGGAGGCGGCGCTGGTGGAGCTGCTGAGGGCCTGCCGCCTCGTGGCGGGCGGGCTCGCCGAAGCCCCCCTCAGGCTGGGACCGGGCGCGCTGCTCAGGGTTTACGCGGGGAAGGCGGCGCGCGACCCGGTTTTCCGCGCGACGCTGCCGAACGCGTTGAAGTACCTGCTGTCTCGCGGGGACGCGGGCGCGAGGGTTCTGGCTAGGATCGCGAGGAGGAGCTACTAGCAGTTAGTTAGTTTTTGCAATATATTCCTTTCACACTCTTGTTGGAGATGTTCCAGGTTTTCTATTCCTCGAGAGGAGGTCTGGCGCTTCACGCGTGATAGGCGTGATGCCGGTTATCGTGCCGGCGAAGCTGGAGAATCTGCAGAGCAGCGAGGTGGGGCAGCCCGAGCTATCCTCCTTCGACAGTGGGAGGGCGGCGGTGAGGATCGTGGATCTCGTGGCTTCTAGGCTGGAGTTCTAGCTCTTTTCCATTTTCTCACTTTTCAGCTCGAAAATTACGGTTCCTCCGCACGTGTACGGTTCTCCGGGGTCGGGGCAGTGCGCGTACCCCGTATCCTCCTCTTTCCCGATTCCGAGCGCTGTGGCCGGCGCGCCTTTGAGGAGTGGCGCTAGGAGCGTGAGCATGGCTGCTAGCGCGTGGAGGCAGACGCCCTTCCCCGCCTCCCTTATGTAGAACCTCTCGACGGCGAACGCGCCCCCCAGCTGGTACCTCACCGCGCACCTGCCCCGCACCTCCCTCGCGCGCACCACCACCCTGTAGCCCATCGTGGCTTCTGCATGGGTGGATGCGTAAATGGTGTGGCCCGCAGCGGCATAATGCGCGAGGAGGGGGCGGAGGACTCGCAGAGCGCGCGGGCGGCTTTATAAAGCCTATGCGAGCAGGTGCCTGGATGCGGTCCGCGGAGATCCTGAGCGGGCTCTCTCCTGAGGAGAGGCGCCTGGCGGTCGAGCTTTCCGAAAACTATTTTGGGGCGCTGGGTCGATCCGAGCGCGGCGGAGCTGCCGCTGCCTCTTAGGCGGCTGGCATTCGAGAGCTACCTTACGTCCGCTCTCCTCCTGCTGGACGCAACTCTCACCGGAGCTCTTAACAGTCGATGCGCCGACGTGTGCCGCAAGCTCGAACGGGCGGAGTTGGCTAAAATGAGCCTGGAGGAGAGGGGAAAGCTCGCCGAGGGGGTGGAGAGCTTGATCGCGATGGGCAGGGTGGCGCCGGCGACCATGGCGTATCTAACCCTGCGCCTTCGCGAGGCTCTGGGGCTGGGGTGAAAGGTCGCTTCGAGAATACAGCTCAGCAGCGTTGAAGCTCGTTTTATGCAAGCATTGAATAACGCGCGATCATGTAGCGCGCGCTGGCGTTAAGCATATTTCTCAATTCGTTGCAAACGAAACGCTTGCGAGACTCAACAGGGTGTCTGAATGAGCAGCCTGGAGGGGAAGTTGCTGGAGATTCAAGATTATTGGCTTAGGGAGGCGAAGTCGAGGGCGGGGGAGTCGCTTAGGAACGTTGTCAGCGGAGTGCTAATGCAGCTGTACGTGGAGCCGGGGCAGTTCATCCTCGAGTTTCTCCAGAATGCTGAGGATGCTCTGATGGAGGCTAGGAGGGAGGGGCTGGTGAGGAATGAGGAGGAGCGCTACTTCAAGATTGAGCTGTACAAGAACAGGGTTGTCATAAGCCACAACGGTAAGCCGTTTGACGAACGCGACTTGGAGGGTCTCTGCGGTATAAGGAGTAACAAGAAACCGTCCATGGGCTACAAGGGGTTCATAGGGATTGGATGGAAGTCGGTGTTCCTTGTCTCGAACAGGG
>JAJHRM010000183.1 GCA_020832965.1 Thermofilum sp.
GGCCTCAGCGGCCGTCGCGCCAGCTCCGCAACACCCCTCGGGATCACGTGCATGTGCGCGTGCATCACCTCCTGGCCCGCCTCTCTGCCGTTGTTCATGAGAAGCCGGACGCCCCTCGCCCCCAGGACCCTTCTCTGCGCCAGTGCGACCAGCTTGGCGACCCGCATCATCTCGGCGAGGAGCTCCTCGGGGAGTTCGAAGATGTCTCTGTAGGGCGCGCGCAGCAGCTTCGGCTCCAAGCCGAGCTCAACCCTCTTCGCGTTCAAGCGCGCCAGCTCGGAGTAGAGCTCGCGGAGCATCCGCTCGAAGTTGACCATAACCCTGAGCTCGCGCAGCTCCTCCAGCGCCCTCGCAGCTCTCCTCGCCGCGCTGCGGCCCGCGAGCGAGCTGGGGTTGAGGTGATCGAGCGCTAGGAGCGAGCCGCGCAGCGCCTGGTTGACTGGGTTGAGCTCGCGCCCCATCCGCTTTAACAGCTCCTCCAGGATCCGCTCGATCCGCTCCATCCTCTCAACGAGCTCGTCGAAGGGCCAGCCGAGCTCCCCGCTGGCCTTCCGCTCGAAGGAGGCGAGGGGCGCGAGGTCCCCCGCCAGCGTCGCGAGGAGCTGGGGGAGGCGCGCCGGCCCCCCGCGCAGCTCCGAGACCGCCTGCGCTAGGAGGAGGCGGGCGGCTCCCAAGCGCCAAGCCTGCAGCGGCATCAGCAGCCTCGCCCTGAACCCCTCTTCGTCCCAGCTCGAGTGGGGCGCGAGACCCATCTCCGCCGCCACCTCCAGCTCCAGCAGCTTCTCCAGCGCCTCCGCGAAGAGGAAGGCGCACCTCGCCCTGTACCTCGCCCTCGCCGCGAGCTCCTCCAGCTCCACCGCCCGCCTCGGGAACTTCGCCGCCCTCGCCTCCTCCTCCAGCCGCTGGGCGAGCTCGCTCTCCCTCCCGTAAACGGCGCGGAGCCGGTCGAGCTGCCTGTAAAGGCCCGTGGCCCTGCTCACTTCACGCAGGAAGTCGCAGAGGATGGTTTGCGCCGCTAGGAGCCTCCGCGCCCTCTCCTCCGCGCTCGCGTTGGAGAGAAGGGTGTCCGCCGCGACGATCAGGTAGGAGCACCACGCGGCGACGAGGGCGTAGCACCTCAGAGCCGCCCCCCTCAGAGTCTCCAGCCACGTATCGAAGGGCTCCACCCTCGCCCCACTCACGCGATCCGAGGGGAAAAGGGATCCTATTATAGCCAGCGCGCGCAACGCGTTAATCCCAGGACTCGACAGCGACACGAGAAAATTTCTAGAACAACAGAAACAATTCAGCTACTATGTTGTCCCAACACATCTCGGCCTCTTAATAGTTAAGAGGCTTTACTGAAATCACAAGCAATCCTTTTAGCCGAAAGGAAACAACGTCTTTTCCTCTTGGCCATAGTTTTAGGATGCTTAGAGAAATCTTGGAAGATCTTAATATAACCACAACACCTAACTCTCTATGAATGTGGAAGAATGTGCTGTTGCGACAATGAACCTACAAAAATGTATAAGACTGGGAATGTAGGGGTTGAGTCGTTAGCGCGCGTGAAATAGGAGAATACCTCACACTACTGATGGCTGTGATTTGGGCTGGATACCCTTGGCAGGGGGACAGGTAACAAGACTTCTCTGGAAAAGTATTTAATGTTTTGATGTGAAATTTAGACTAATGGAAAATAATTCGGAATTTATTATTGTCAGAAAAGAGGGGTAATAGTAATACCTAAGACCATTAGGGAAGAACTAGGCATAGAGGAAGGTGATATACTTAGAGTGAGCGTGAAAGAGGGTAAAATCATTCTGAGTAAAGAGAGCTTCTGGGAGAAACTGTTCAATACTGCTAAAGGTCTCTACAGTCCGGAGGAAGCCGAGTTAGAGCTTGATGTAGGCGAACCCAATTGATGAGCGTTATTGTTGACACGTATGCGCGCGTTCTTTATAGGGAAATTGAAGCGTATTGACTCAACTATGCTACAATGTTGTCATATAGCTACATAATTGTAGACCCACCTCACACTTGATATCTAAGGAATAGCCTATGGCGTGAGCTCTCTCTTTTCAAACTAGAAGATACTTATTGTTCTAGTGAATTAAAAATTGGCTTCAATCAAAAAATCGAAATCAAAGTAAGAAATTTTCTCATCTTTTCCAGCCACATATATCGTTTGCACAGATTATTCCTGAGATTACAACGGCCTCTATGCCGCCTCCTGGAAAAGTCGATGCACTAGCCAAATATAGCCCTTCCACTGGGGTCTTAAAGTAGGGCCTCTTAACCCCAATAGATTGGTCAAAGGCATAGATGGCTCCCTCCGGCATCAAGGTGTAATATTCAAATGTCTTAGGAGTAGCTGCATCAAGGACAACTATGTGCTTACTTAAGCCTGGTATGACTTTTTCAGCCTTTGATACGAGGGCTTCAGCCATCTCCTTCTTCTTTTCCAGGTATTCCCTTGTCCCCCTTTCAGGGAAATCGTAGTAATTGGCAAGAGTTATCAATGTGACGCTTGCCATTCCTTTTGGCGCTAGGCTTGGGTCAGCATTTGAATTGATGATTATGCCGAAGCCCTCGTCCAAGTTTTTAATCAAGGAAGGATAGCTAGACAAGTCCATGTCTACCCCTAGGAACACCATGAAAGCAGAGGGAGACATCTTTAAACTCCTTATATAGTCTACGAACTCCTTATCCAGGTTCTCCTCGCCGACAAGCTCCAGGAAAGTTGTCTTAGCATTAGCATTTGCAACCACGATCGGGCTCCTATAAACTTTGCCCCGAGCCCTTACTCCACTTACCCTTCCATTCTCGACAAGTATTTTCTCGACTCTATGACTAACTAATACTTTGCCACCATTATTTTCTATAATGTTTTTCAGAGTGTTTGCGAAACGTTGTGCCCCTCCCTTTGTAAAGTAGCCCCCATGCAGATAATAGCCTATACATGCAGTGAGGGCGCTACTTGCTGGAGCCTTTTCGGGCGAAGTTCCCAGGTACCCTATCAGCGCGCTTAGAAGCGTCTTTAAATCCTCGTTTCTGAAGTACTCGTCGAGTTTCTGTCTAAATGTCTTATTCATCCAGTCATAGAAGTGTGGATGCTCCCTAGGATAGTCCAGCAACTTTTTCTCACTAAAAACTTTCACTATAAGCTCAGCGGGGAGCGGGACACCGTATGGTTCGGTATCCCTATAACATTCTTCGTATGCCTTTCTTGCATCTTCAAAAAAGGCAAAAATGCTTTCTCTCTCCTCAGGGAACCTTTCCTGGAGTAGCCTCACGAAATCTTCCAGTGTATGTGGGATATCAAATACTTCACCCTTGTATATGTGCCTCTCTGTATTCCTGACAAAGAAATCCTCCTGTCTTAGCCCAAGCTCCCTCAAGAGATAGGTGACTGGCCCCCTTTCCCAAAGCCCACTAACACTTTCAACGCCAGTATTGAAGATAAACTTCTTCCTATAAAAAGAAGAACAATAGCCACCAACCAAATAGTGCTGCTCTAAGACCAGAACCTTGTATCCCCTCTTCGCGAGTAGAGCACCGCATGTAAGCCCTCCTATTCCCGAACCAACAATGATAACGTCATATTCGTTTTCGGCTTTTGGCTTCCCGGGTGTCACCTCAACTTTCCAGTCATATTTTTTGAACTCTCGCGTTATGAAATACACTGGTGCCTTTATAGGGAAAAATATCGAGAAAGCTATGCCGAGCGCTACTAGTACGTTAGTAAAGATTATTGAGAGAGGCGATGCCAAGAGCCAGCTAACTAAAGCATTGGCTAGAAAAATTAAAGCCCAAACAGCTGTGATAATGTTGTTTATAGCTAGGAACGAGGGGTCCTTCCAGTAAACTTCAGGGTAATCCCTCTTCGAGACCTGCAAGGTATAGGGGCGCTCAAGCGATAAGGATGAGACAGCCATAAAGAACAGGGCCAAGTATCCTAGGAATCCGCTTTTTTCCATGAATATTCTTGAGTTGAATATGAATGTGCCAGTAAGAGATACGCCGAAATAAATAAGAGAAAAGAGATCCATGAAATTGAATTCTCGCCTGAAAAATTGGGTAGCAACTAAAATCAAGGAAGCTACGAAGGGGATAGTGATGCCCAGCGTGTTTCCGAAGCCGCAGAGAACCCAGTAAGCGATCCACGGAATAAACGAAACCAATACGTAGATCATGCCGGGGACTCGCTTTCTACCGCCTTGCATTCTCCCACAACTGCGCGCGCCGCGCGCCTCCCTTATAGCGCGCACGAACTTATATATATTTTGGCGGGTGTAGCGGTTCTTGTGCTCCATACCTCCAGCCCCTAGCATTGTATCTCTTACGGGTCAATGTTCTTTTCCTGCATGTAACTTAAAACGCTATTCATTATCCACGTTAGCGGCGTGATTAAGTTCTTAATGTTTGCGTATAGCTCCTTTGGAGTCATGTACACGTAATTGTGGACCAGGACATTCCTTATGCTTACCGCCTCTTGGAACAGCCTATACAGTGTTTCATCTATTACTCCCTGCTCAAGCAGTATTGAACCAACTTCTCTATATGACCTAGGAGTCCTCCACCTCATGTACGCGATAAGTGCCTCTCCCACATCTATTGTAGCTTCAACTGCAACTTGCAAATTTCGCTCAGCCGCATCTATCAGATCTTCATTGTCTACAAATCGCTCCTCGCCTACTTCCGAGATCGTTTTAAGCCTCCTTACTGCCCTCCAAAACCTGTCCACCCTAGCCTTCACTCCAGGTGCTGGCACTCCTTATTTCCCTCACTGTTAACTCGTAAAACCTATTAAAACTAGGTTCAAAATCCATGTACTCGTCTATCGCGTTTATGTAGTCATCCATGTACTCGTCGTAATCTAGACAGAAGAGAATTATCCCGCTACTGTAAACTTCATACTTAATGATGGTGTCCGCAATATTCAAGGGGACAACGTCCACAGGCATACCCAGATCTTTTTCGACAAGAGACATTAAATCTAAAGATTTTTTAAGACAACCACTCGAATCCTTAAATTTCACAGCAATGTCTACGTCACTGTATTCCCTAGAGACACCAGTAGCTCTAGAACCAAAGAGTAGGGCATAGATGCAATCGAAGCTCTTACAAGCCTCAATTGTAGCGTTCCTTATCCTCTCCATCACGTCTCCGGGCACCACAGCTCTACAGCTTTATTAAAGGTTTGTGGCTTTTATGGATTTGCGCGCGCTCACCCTCGTAGACCACGTGGGCTGGAGCCCTCCCCCTGGCTATCTCGCAGAATACACACTCCACGGGCCCAGAAGGGCTCGCCGAAACTTTTATCCTTCTCGCAGGCGCGTATTATAGCCGGGGTTCCTCGAGGGAGGATGATGGCACTGCTACCCATACACGAGCCCCTCAGGGCTCTCCT
>JAJHRM010000184.1 GCA_020832965.1 Thermofilum sp.
TTGGGCAACATACGAAGCATTGGAAGCTCTCTCGTTTTTAAATGCCTTGAATAGAGTTACAGATTGGAGTAAAACGGTTGAGTTTATTCTATCTCTTCAAGCGGAAGATGGAGGATTTAGAAATAGAATTGGTGATTCTACCAGCTATCTTAGATTCACTTATTATGCCCTTCGATCGCTGTACATTTTAAATTCGATTAATAAAGTAAATAAAGACAAAGTATTGAAGTACATTATGTCATGCTACAAAAACGGCGCATTTTCCGATAGACCAGAATGGGAGGAGTGGGTTGATGCCACTTTTTGGGGTGTAAAAGCTCTAGAGATCCTTAATTCGCTTGGAAAGATTGATTCAGACCGAGTTGCCGACGACATTATTTCCTGGCTGAAGGAGCGCGGAGGGAGCATGGGGTACCTGGAGGGCGATTACTTTGCAGTTATGACTTTGCAAACTTTAGGTAAGCTGAATAAACTGAATAAAGCCAAACTTATAAGTAACATTATGTTGTACAAAAACCCAGTTAGCGAGGCATTTAAGGGATGGAGCACCCTTTACCATACGGAACATGCACTAAAGATCCTTTCGAATATAAACATGTTAGGTAGAATAAATATAGAAAAAGTTAAACAATTTATATTAAACATGCCTTTTTACTACATGTCCACAGGAGATATTCATAGCGCTGTTTATTCGTTAAAAATGCTTAACGCGTTACAGTATATAGATAATGGTAGAATTTTGAACGAGCTTTTAAAACATCAGTCTCCCGACGGAGGTTTCAAGGGGGGTGAGTCATGGACTCAACCGGATATTTGGGAAACTTACTTAGCTGTAGATACACTACATATGTTGAACATATTATCAAGCATTGATAAAACTAAAGTTGCAAATTATGTTCTTTCTTTAAAGAACCCTGATGGTAGTTTCAAGTATAGTAAAAATTCAGGATGGTACGATAGGGCTACTCCGCTCGCTGCGATGACGCTAATACTATTGGGTTATAGCGAGCTTGTGGATGAGAAAACGATAAATTTTATTCTACTCAGCCAAAGGGCTGATGGAGGTTTTGGTGATATATTGAATACCTATCTTTCATTGAAAGTTCTAGATTATTTCAAGAGACTTGATAAAAATGTGCTAACGAAAGCGGTTAGGTATGTATTATCGCTTCATAATTTAGATGGGGGGTTCGGCTGGTGGACGGGGGATATGTGGTCGTGGTTGGATTCAACAGATTATGGAGTTAGTGTTTTGAAAGAGTTTGCAGCGTACCGTGTGGACGTGAAATTGGTTCCTCCTGTAATTGCTGAGTATTCTGTTAGTGTTGATGTTAAGCCGAGGATAAGCGATGTGATAGTTGATGATGTACTGTATCCTCGAAGGTGGCTTCCACTGACTTTTGAATGCGAGAAGGGTTCTAGCCACACTTTGCAAGTGGTAGCTGATACTCGCATTATCGACTACGGTAATTGGACAAGAAGGGTTTTTGAGGGTTGGTACGAGGATGGTAAGCTTATCTCGAGCGAGCTGTCTTTAACACTGTCTGTCGATAGATCGAGGAGCCTTGAAGCTAGGTGGAGGACCCAGTACCTTGTCACCGTCTCAACACCGCATAGCACGGTCGAGGGGGAGGGGTGGTACAGTGCGGGCAGTTTCGCTGAGGTGAGGCTGGCGGAGACGGAGGTTGGTGGCCCGCTGGTTAGGTACGTGTTTGAGGGTTGGGAGGGGTTGAGGCATGAGGATAGGGTCTTGGGTCCGGGGGTTGTCTCGGTGTACGTGGATGGGCCGAGGGTTTTGAATGCTGTGTGGAGGGTTGATTACAGCCGCGCTTACGCGCTAGCGTTTATCCTGATTGCTGGTGTAGTTGCTGTGGGTTTTCTCGCGTTTTCGCGGAGAAGGAGAGGGGTTGCTGCCGCTACAGCAGCTGCAACACAACCACCCTCTGGAGAAGCCGCTCAACCTCCTGTTGAGAAGGCTACTACAGTTGCGGCTGCTCCATTTGATGCCTTAAAAGCCGAGATCGAAAAGTACGAAGAATACTTGAGGAGGCTAGAGGATTTGAAGGCTGGAGGTAGGGTGTCGGAGCGAGCTTACCAAGCTTTAAAGAGCGAGTATGAGGTGAAAATTCAAGAGTTGAAAAAGAAGCTTGGGTTAGCAGGCTCGAGCTGAAACCTCAGGTGCGAGAAAAATCGGTTAACAGTGCGTGATCTTTTTATCCTGCTTAGCTTTTGTTCCTGAACGTTTGAAGTTCGCGTGCGCGCGAGTATGACTGTTATTTATTAGAGAAAATAAAAGTATTTATGTTTTTTCTCCGTAGTTCGATATTAGAATGGCTAAATCTTTATAATTTATTTCACCATCATTATTTAGGTCTGCATCCTCATAGTACTCAATATTACCCTTTTTAGTTCCGTACTTCGATATTAGAATAGCTAAATCTTTGTAGTCGACAATGCCGTCTCTGTTAATATCTCCCAGGCGTGCGCCCTTAATAGTGAATGAACAGTACACCGGTCCGAACTGCTCGTCTCCTATAAGGACAACAGCAGATGCCTTGTAGTTTCCGTAGTTTCTCCCGGTTGTGTCCCAAGACACCTTTATGTCGTAGGTGGTGTTTGCCGGAATTTGGATTGGGGCTGAGTAAACTTCCCCCACTTTGATGTAATCCCTGTCGTAAATATACACGACGCCTGTAGCTTTAATGCTATTTTGGTACCCGTTCCTGAAAGAAATCGTGAAATTCTCCAAACCACCGCTCTTGACCTCTTTATCACATGAGAAATCAACTATTTCTCCGGTCTTCACGGTAATGTACTTAGAGGAAAGCGCTAGAACTCTATCGCCCAGGACGCTCATCTCAGCAAGGTACACTCCATGAGGGACATGTGGTGTTAACGTGACATAAATCGTCCTGGATTCCCCAGAAGCAATATTGAATAACTTCTCGCTTGAAGCTACGATTCTTCCCTGAGGATCTTTCAAGCTTAAATTAGCCCTCAAATTAATTAAATTATTTGATCCAATGTTTTCTACCGTTACAGAGACGTTTATAGCTTCTCCGCTGGTATACTCTATTTTATCTGGCAAGAAGTCGGTTATCGTTACAGGTATTGGACTTTGATAGGTAACTTCCAGTTCTGTGTAATTATAAAGAATTGTTTTCTTTGTTTGCGGATCATGCTGTGCTAAAGCCAAGACGATAGCTGCTTCTCTGTAGTCATCAAAATCTGATATGTATAAACCATATGATGGGACTGGAACCATTCCTGTTATGTTTGTACAGCTAGCCACTGCAGTTCCGTTGCTACCTTTTCTAATTGCTAGAAAGCAAGGTATATTGTAATAGCCTATAGTTGTGGAGATATTCTGAACAATGGAAAGGCTTACATTTGACCCTTTCGGCAATGCTACTGGAATAACTATCATCGGAAGTATCGGCATGCCATCTGCCCGAGTTTCATCAGATCCATTTATTTTTATGATATCAAAGCTATCGAGTTTTGATATAGAGTAATTCATAACATTAACTTCTACAATTATTTTGTACGTATTAGGTGCAACATACTGAGGTCTCGATACGTTGATCTTGAAATCATTCCGCACACTACCCTGCCCAGCCTGCAATGATTCTGGAGGATCAATAGTCATCCAGGGCACTCCGTATAAAATAGGTTCTGTCACTGCTACTTCATTTTTCACATCCGGCCAAAACAAAAATCCTGGAATCCACCATGGTTTATATTTTATTACTGCGTATTTTAATGCGTCGCCAACAGTGTATGTTGGTTTTGTTAGGTAGGAGTAGTAAATACCATCTAATTTATCCGAGTATCCAGACCATCCGAAAGAGGTTAAAGCTTTATATCCACTAGCACCAGCGTTTATAATCGCCCATGCTAAGTTATCCTTAGCTTCCGGGTTCCAATTGGTACCATCCACATCGGTGATTACCCCCGTGTGGCATGAATCAGTTATGAAAAATGGCCTATGCTTTGCTATGCTATCTCTAAGGTCCTTATCAGAGATGAAATTCATGCTATATATCTTAGAGTCTCTAAGGTTAAAATAAGGGGTATCTTCACAGGCAAATACGTCATAGTCTCCATGAACAGAATGCTCAAAAATAATAAACCCTTTCTTCATTGCATTTATAAGATCATCAGCCCCCCAACCGCCAGCGTTGAAAGTTTTTGGAATTTCACCAGCAGGTTCTCCATCGTTGAGAATATTAAGTTTTTTCCGAACTTTCAACAGATTTATACCTGATATTAATTTTGGTTCAGGCCAAGCTGTACCAACCACAGCATTGTTAGAGCCTACTGGACCCTTTATTCCGTTCTCAATTAGTTTTCTCATATCACCTGCGGAAGCCCCTGTAATTCTACCTGTAGCGAGGTTTATAGAGCCTCTTGTCCAATCCTTGTCGTCCAAATCCGCATATTTCATGTCAGTGAGGAAATAATCATGCGTATAGGCATTTAACACTGGATCATTTATTTGATCTGGTGACCAGCCTACAGTTTCAGGTTTTTCGCTATAACCTTTAATCTTTATTCTGTAAAATGGAATTATTTCATCTCCACCAACGATCATCAAGTATTTTGGATTTGTCTTCTTCGCCCATTTTTCTATATAATCATCGATTATGTTTGCGACCTTATTTGCTGTGGTTTCGTCCGTATAATCAACTTTCTGATCCCAATTCTTGGCATCCTCGCTGTAGTGGTCAACATAGTAAACTATGCCCGAAACTCCGCTATAAGTCCTCCAGTCCGAGAGGAAGTAAAGCTCTCTTAACAGCTTTAATACCTCATCCGTGCCGCCTTTTATCACGCTGTCCCCATACTTCTCAAAGAGAAGTTTCCTGTTCGTGACTATAATGCTAGCGACGTTATTCACCATGTTAAACATGACCTGGTCACCGTCGCAGAAGATTCCACCTACCTTAACATCTCCATTAACTTTTACACAGATATTGGTTCCAAAATTATCCGGTATCTTGAATCTCCACACAACCTGCTTTGCTTCACCGCTTTTAACTAGCGTCGTTACCACGTATTTCCCACCACCCAGATTTCTGCTATTCACTGGTACCTCGTTTACGTCTGTGAAACTATTTCTCACAAAACTGGTCTTGAACTCGAAGTCTGCTGGCACCTGGATTGTCACATCCACATTGAGTTCCTCCCTCTCCTCGTTCTTGATCTGCGCTACCAAATCAACTAAGTCACCCGGAGCCTTGTTTACAAGGACCATTTTGTCCGCGTCCTCTACGTACAGCTCCAAGTTTACTGCCTTCCTCATAAGCCCAAATATCTCGTTCTCTACGTAATCCACATCGTAGGGGTCGGCCGTCTCGTATTCAAG
>JAJHRM010000185.1 GCA_020832965.1 Thermofilum sp.
GCATAAGCCCCTCGTCGTTTTCGATACTGGCGATTATCCTGACGGCCCTGTGAACCTCATCGGTGTACGTCAGCGTCACGTCCCTGAGTATCTCCGCCGCCACCTTCGCTGCGTTGCCCTGCGTCTCGAGCTCGCGGAAGAACACGGCGAGCTTCTTCGCCGCCTCTTCGAGGGGGGCGGTATCCACCTCCGCCCCCCGCTTTCCGCACCCCTCCCACACCCGCGCCAAAACGATGTTGTTGTAGATTCTCGCGAGCTCGCCGACGTACTCTGCTACTGGGTTGTCGCCTCGCAGCAGCGTGGTGAAGATCGGCGGAACCGCGAAGAGGTAGCTCAGATCGGCGTACATCATCCAGTCTACGGGGAAGATGAGGCCTAGCCATCCCAGTCTTCTCGCCGCCTTCGCCTTGAACCACAGCTTCCTAAAAGCCGCTCTAACCATTCTCCCCACCCTAGAGAAAACGAGGCTAACCGTTTTCGCCGCCTTCAAAGGAGAGAAGGGGTTTGAGCCTCTCCGGGTTCGCGGCGATGCCGGCGTTTACCGCCTCTTCCGCCGCGCGGGCGACGTACCTCCTTTCTCCGCGTATGATGGCACCCCTCAAGTAATGGAGCGCCATCGCTATGTATGCCAACTTATTATCGTTTTCGAGGTTGGCGAGCTCGTCGACGGCGTGGTACACCGTATCGGTGTACGAGTAGGCCAAGTCCCGCACTATCTCTGCCGCAACCTCGTCCCTCTCCTTCAGCTTCTCTATGTAGTCGAGCAGCTCCGCCGCCGCTGCGATTACTTCGTCGATGGTGACCTCCGGCGGCACGAAGTCGTAGCCCCAGAGGCGCGGTAGAACGGTATCAAGGGCTAATGCGTGGAGCTTATGGATGTAAGGCAGCCTCTCGGTGAGCGTTAGAGGCGCGTTCACCGAGGCGAAGAGGACTTTGAGCGCCGAGCTCACGCCTCGCGTGTCCTTTTTAACATCAATGGGTAGCAGAAGCCCGCGTAGCCCCCACCGCTTCAAGGCCTTTATCCTCCACCTCCACTTTCTCCAGGAGCTCCACTTTACTGCTTTCTGCTCCATACCTCCCACCCTTGAAGAGGGGCGCCCACCCCCAGGGAAAAAATCCGTAGAGCTGCGCCACGTATTCCTCGCTCACCCTCACCCCACCCTGAGGCGGGAAAAACGGGCTAGGGCTGCTTGGCAGCCTCTTTCGCGAGGCGTAGCTCCTCCTCGTCGAGGTCGCCGAACGCGAACATCAGGTGTTCGAAGAACTTCTGTAGGCGGCGGAACTCGTTGCGCCCCTCAATCTTGTAGAGGAAGGCGAACGCTGTCGCCACGTCCACTAGGTAGCTGGCAACGACCTTCCTGAGCAGCCAAGCCGCGTAGGGCTCGCGCTGCTCCAGCTCCTTGAGGTAGCTGAACATCTTCTCGGCTTCAACGCACACCCTCTCAACGCTGCCGCGCTTCTCTGCCCTCTCCTCGCCGTAGAGGTAGGGCTCGATGAACTCGCTGGCGAGAACGTAAACCTCCTCCAGGAACGGTGCCTTTTCGCGCTCCCCCTTAAACTCGGCGAGGAGCGGCGTGGATGCGTTATATAGAGAGGGGATTATCACGTGCGCGAACCCCCCGTCGCTGTACGGGTAGAAGAAAGCCAGTATGCCCATATACTTATACGATTTGATTCTCCACCTCCATTTCTCCCAAAAACTCCACTTCCTCAACTCTCCCCACCCCCAGAGAGACGGCCAACCGCCCCCCTGCCACCACCGGTTTCAAAGAAGAGAAAGGAGAAAGAGGGGTTAGAGCGACTGGAAGAACGCCCTCACGCCATCTTCGTACTCCTCCTGCGCGAGCCGTCTCTCCTGAGCCTTTCTGAGCGCTTCGTCCAGCGCGTAGAGGACTCCGTCAATGACCAATGGTGCCCAGTAGCCCTGCCTATAACTCCATCTACCTGGTTTTCCGTCGCTGCGGCGGATGTTAACGATGTCGACGATGTATGCCTTTTCCCCGTCGAAAAATACTGTAAGCGAGAAATAGCGAGGCAGGCAGTAGTCGCCGCTGCTGAACTCGACTGGCACCTTGAACCTGTCCTCGAGCTTTGTCACAGCGCCGTAAACAGCACGCAGCAGCGCCTCGTCTTCGCAGTCGGGCATGTCGAAGATGGAGGGGGCGCGGTCGTCCCAGGTTTTCACAAACGTGTCACCGTATCCTCTCGGGGTTTGGACGACCAGCCTAACGTTCGGCTCCAGCGACGGGGGCGGCGGAGCAGGTCTCTCGAGCTGCTTAATCTCCTCCAGAACCTCATTGAGCTTCTGCGGGTCTTTGATGATCTCCTCTACGTCCTCGTAGAACAACCTCTCCCAAACCCAGAGGTAAACAACAGCCTTCCTTATCGTCTCGGGTATTTCTCCCTCGAAGTACACGCTGGAATGACCAAGAGAGCTGTGACGCAGCGTGATGAAGGACAAGGGGTGCTCGTGCTCGAACCAGACTGTGGAGTGCGTCCCCCTCCTTGAAGAGCGCCAGTCCACAGGTTCCGCGAAGGTTTTACAGGTAGGACAGTAAGCTATGTGCTTCTCGACGGCGCCGATGCCTGTATGTTTCTCCCTCTTTTCATACCTATACCTATAGCTCACTCCTCCCCACCCTAGAGAGAAAGAGCTAGAGCTGCTCGAAGAACGCCTTCACGTTGTTCTCATATTCCTCTTGTTCTTTTAATAGAAGCCATAGACTTATGATTCGTTCTACGACTTTCGGCTGTCCTCTATATCTCCAAAGTGTATCAACAACGTCAATTAGGCTCTGGTAATCTTGAGCGCTGCATTGTACTGTCCTCTCTCCGCCCTGCTCTCTCAAAATGATGTACACTGGCTGATGTTGGTGGACAAAGACAAGTCTCTCGCCCTCCTCTTTGCAACTCGGTCTGAGAAGCTTGTTACACTGTGGACAGAACGCGACAATGTAGCCACGGTATGGCTTATCAATGTAGTGGCTCCTAACATTCTTCATTTCATCCAGCTCGTGCTCCAGCTCCTCAATGTCCTCCCGCGCAGCCGAAAGTACTTCTTCCGCTGGGACGCGAACCGTGAGCAGCAGCGCCGTCAAACTGGGGAAGCTGCCGTAGTCTTTCACTGGGTTGCCATACGCGTTGAGTACTGTTTCGTGGATCTGAACAACGATGCCGTCAGCGAGTGCGTAGACGCCGTGAACGTCGAACGTCCTCCCTCCTCCCCCATAGGGTCTCATGTAGCCTCTGTTAAGTAACCTCCTCAGAACCTCCGTTGTACGTTCTAGTAGTATACCTTGCTTGGTGTAGTACCTGTACGTCCTACTCCCCCCGTCATCTTCTCCGGCAAACAGCTCGACGAGCTGTAAAGAAGCGCACGCGTACTGTTTGTAAAGCTTCACCAGCTCAGCCGCCCTCCTTTCAAGTATCCTCGCGGCTTCTTCAATTCTCATCTCCCCCATCCCTCCCCACCCTAGAGAAAAAGAAAAAAGAGGGTGATAAGGTTCACTCGACGCGCGGTGCAACGTAGACTTTTACGTAGCCCTCGTTGAATGTGGCAGTGATTTCCAGCGGAGCGCTGGTGCCGTATTTCACTTCAACTATGCCGTCGTTGAAGGCTTTGAGCGCTTTGACGAGGTAGTCCAACGAGTAACTACTGGAACCGGTGTCAGTGCAAGGTGCCAACTTCACCTCGACTTCCTTCGTTTCGTTGATCCCTTTGAACAGCAGTACACCGTTCTCTGCTACCAGCTTCACGGTATCCGCTTTCAGTGCCTTCGCATCAACAACCGCCTCCTTGAGCGCCTCTACGTCAACGTATGCGCTAACCTTATGGTTCACCTTTGGCTGCGGCACCTCCTCGCCTGCGCTGTCGATGGTTCTGACCCTGAAACTTCTTACACCGGCGATGGTGACCGTGAGTATACCATTCTCAAACTTCAGCTCCACCTCTTTGTTTTTCGCCCTCCTCAATATAGTCAACAGCGATTTGGTGTCCACTACCACGTAGCCCTTGCCATCGGCGTCGAAGCTGGCGAAGACGCTCCTTGGAAGCACGGCGTCCAACAGCGCGATCTTTGCATCGTCCAGCATTCTCACTTTAATGCCATCCGCATCGACAAGAAAAGCTGTTTTGCTGCCAAATGTTGCAGCAACCTCGATGATAGCGCGCAAATCATTGGTGGTGAAAACAGCGTTGCTGCGCTTACCACCGCTGCTAACAACAGCCCTGAACTTCGTCAAAAGCGGCGCTGGCGGCATAGTCTCCGGAGGCGGCGTTGGAGCCGCTTCAATTTTCGCCTCAGAAACGGGGGTTTCCGCCATTTCCCCCACCCTAGAGAAAAAAACGAGGCTAATTGTTTTCGCCGCCACAGGCTTCAAAGGTGTTTAAGTTTCTCTGGGTTCGCGGCGATGCCGGCGTTCACCGCCTCCTCCGCCGCGCGCGCGATGTACCTGCGGTCACCGCGTACGATGGCACCCCTCAGGTAGCGGAGCACCGTAGCCGTCCATACCAGCCTCTCCTCGTCTTCGAGGATGGCGAGCTCGTCGACAGCGTGATAGACGTTGTCGGTGTACGAGTAGGCCAAGTCCCGCAAAACCTCCGCTGCCGTTTCATCTTTCTCTTTCAACTTCTCTACGTAGTCGAGGAGCTCCGCCGCGGCGAGAATGACATCGTCGATGGTGACCTCCGGCGGGACAAAGTCCACCGCCCATAGGCGTGGCAGCACAACGTCGAGCGCGAGAGCATGGAGCTTATGGATGTAAGGCAGCCTCTCGGTGAGCGTTAGAGGCGCGTTCACCGAGGCGAAGAGGACTTTGAGCGCTGAGCTCACGCCTCGCGTGTCCTTCTCAACATCAATTGGTAGCAGAAGCCCGCGTAGCCCCCACCGCCTCAAAGCCTTGAGCCTCCACCTCCACTTTTTCACGAAGCTCCACTTTATCGTTCTCTGTTCAACCATAACCCCACCCTCGAAAGACATTACTTTGCGCTGGCTTTAACTGCTTCGCGCGCTATGCCGCCACCACTAATGACATACCCCACCCTGAAAAGAAAGATTAGAGTTTGAGAACCTTAATCTACATTAAATTTAAATTTTGAAGTGCTTCCTCGATCCCTTTACTCGCTTGCCGATCTATCCTGAAGGCGATGTCAGGCGCCTCTTTGATATCTCTGTACAGGATCAGATACGCCTCGAAGCGGTCAGCCCTGTAATTCGCAAAGCGATAGATCATTACCTTTCTGTTCGGCTCAATGAAGAAGTATGCGAAAGCGTCGAAGCGCGAATCCCAGCCGCTCAGCTTCTTCATCTTCAACTCGTTTACAATGTCTGCCGCTGCGCTGTTAGGAATGGGGAAGACAATAGGT
>JAJHRM010000186.1 GCA_020832965.1 Thermofilum sp.
CGCAATAGCTGCTGAAACGGCTTTCAATATCCTTGGCAAAAATCCGGACTATTTGCGAGAGAGAGCGTATTTCTTCAGAGATATGAAATTTTACGGAACAGTAGCAACTATTTTAAAGAAGATAGGAGAGCATTTGGCAGGATACATACCGAAAGCGGCCTTAGGCTCTGCTATGCCTTCCGCTGTCGGCGTAGAAAGGTTCGGAGTGATAGTTGAATTTGCAGATTATATTAAAAAATTAGAGAAGGTAGATGTAGATTCCGCTATCACATTAGTAGCTTTTGGTTATTTGACAGATGCAGAGAATGCTCTCTTAAGAGCTTCAGAGCTGGCAGAACCTGTTTATAGCGAGTTAATGTCTAACCCTAGCAGTCCTAAAGCTCATGTTGAGTATTCTAAAATGTTAGAGTTTAATAAACTTATTAGAAACGAGAGTAAAGGTTTTGCTGGAATAAATATGCTTTACCAATTGCATAGAGAGGGGGTTAAGGGTTACATCGAAAGCGTCATTAAAGCAATCATTGCGAGCGCAGATCCCACAGGTCTATCCGCTGTCGCCTCTAAGATCCAAGAAGTCCCTGAAGTGAGGGAGTTCTTTGACCAAATGTGCGCTTGGGAAGCTGAGCAGCACATTAGAGACGCTGCCTTCGAGCGCGGAGCCAGGAGCTTCGCTAAGGTAGCACGTGAATATGCGGAAACCACGAAAAGAGGAGATAGCGGCGGCGTAGTTACAGTGAGAGAAGGGAAGATCGTTTCCCTCGAAGCAGCTTCCGGCGTGGAAATTAGAGGTGAAGTCCAAAACCGAAAAATAGTTCTAATTGTTGACTCGAATACCCCCCGGGGGAAGACGATAACGGTAGATTTAGATAGTAAAAGCCTTCCGATAACTAAAATTGAAGAAGTTGCAGTAATATTCGATGGAGAAAAGATAAAAATGGCTGATGATCTCGCTGATGTACTCAACCCAAACGATGACGAAAAACCAGAGTATTTCATCCTTTGGGGAAGTAAGGGCGCCCAAGTCTTCATCTCAATCCCTAGTTTCTCAGCGCACACCATCGAAATAATTCACACGCCTAGCATTCAAGGTGACGTAAACAATGATGGTCTCGTAGACTACAGGGACCTAGCAACTGTAGTGGCAAGGTACGGTTCAAGGCAAGGCGACCCCAGCTACCTGGAGGCAGCGGATGTAAACCTTGATGGCGTTATCGATTACAAGGACCTAGCTCTAGTCGTGTCTCACTACGGAGAATCGCGGTAAACATCAACAAAGCATTTGAAAAAGGTTATCAAGGCGGAGACGCCTAAACGTACGCGCGCAGCAAGTACGACGGCGCTCGGGAGCCAAAATCGCGCGCTAGACCCAACTAATAAACCTCCAGCACAAATTCAGCAACAGCTCGCAGAAGAAATAGCCACTCATAAAAGCTACCTAGAAAAAGAAAAGCTGAAAGCAAAGGAAAAATAACCGAAAACAACTACAACATACCTAGACATACCTCTTACAGTTAAAGCAGTAGTACCTACCAAGCGTCCCCAAACGATAAGCAGGCCTACCACAGTAAGGACAAACAACAGTCACAGCATCTGATCTCCTACCGCTAGAAACAAGCCTGCCCCTAGACTTAACCCAGAATTCTTTAATCATCCTTCCGCAAACCCTCTCCGACTCACGAGCTCCAGAATCACGAGTATACTCTTCTGCCAAATCTAAAACAGAGACGCCTCGGTCGTTCCTAATAGTCGGATCTGCACCATTCTCGAGTAATAACTTAACAGTGTCAGCATTACAAGTTGACAACATAAGAAGATAGTGAAGTGGTGTATTACCAAAAGCATCTCTCGCATTGACATCAGCTCCATGTTTAGCTAATAAAGTGATGCATTCGCGTCGCGCGGGTTCCTCTACTAGTCCATTCCAACTTCCATAGCCCCCAAATAAAGGATCTTCCTCTTTCACGGTATAATGTAGGGGCGTGCAAGCACCTCGATCAATAGATGTTCTTGCGTTTATATCAGCACCACGTTTAATCAGCATCTTTACAATCTCAACCTCACCATAATAGGCAGCAACATGGAGTGGAGTAACGCCAAAGGTTGTTTTAGCGTTTACGTCTGCACCATATTCAAGTAAAGTCTTTACAACATCTAGGAGTGGTTCCCTTGCGCCAAAACATTTATGCGCGGCATAGTGTAAAGGAGTTAAACCTTCTTTATCCCTTGCATTTATGTCGGCCCCTGCTTCGATAAGCATCTTTGCAACACTTGCATTGCTTGCATAGTGGAGAGGTATTCTGCCTACATTGTCTCTGGCATTTACATCTGCACCGCGTTTAAGCAGCAACCTAGCTACATCGGCATTACCGCTCACTGCCGCTAAATGAAGGGGAGTAATACCACCCGGGGTTTTTGAATTAACGTCAGAGCCTTTTTCAATAAGCAATTTAACTGTAGCCACATCTCCTCCAATGATAGCAAAGTGCAATGCAGTTAAAGGCAAGTCCCATCCTAGGTAATCATCGGCGCTCCAATTGCCAAGAATCACGCGATCTTCCTTCTTATCGACTATTAATTCATGAAAAACCTCAGGTACATAGAAGGACCGTTCGATTTTCGCATTTATGTCTGCAGCGTTTTCTAGAAGCAATTTAGCGATTATAGCGTCTCCGATCCTTGCCGCGTAGTGGAGGGGTGTTTTACCATTCCAGTCCTTAATGTTAACGTCTGCTCCCTTTTCAATCAGAGACCTAACAATGCCAGCGTGCCCAATAAAGGTGGCCCAGTGCAAGAGTGAAACACCATTTTTATCTCTTGCATTTGGGACTCTAAGGTTCACGAGGAGCTTTTCAGCTTTAGGGATGTCTCCTTTCTTTAGGACCTCAAACAGTTCCATTATGTTTTCGATCATGTTTGCAATTTCTATGCGTCCTCTCTCGCGAGCTATGTCGGCAGCTGTCTTGCCTGTATTGTCCTTTATTGAGGGATCTGCACCGTTCTCTAAAAGTAGTTTAACAACATCCGTGTGACCGTTGTAGGCAGCGTAATGCAGAGGTGTGGATCCATTAGATGAGGTTGCATTTACATAGCCCATCTTGATAGGGATAGGGTACCAAAAGCTATTTAAGTGTGCCAAAAGTTCTTTAACTCTTTCAGTGTCTCCATTTTCTGCTGCTTTGAAGAGTTCCTCTTCTAGGTTCATCATTTATGAGAGGAGTTTATCCTTTTTTAGTTTTATCGCGCGCTCGATCTTTGCTCTTGTGCGCTGCTTGTCTGCTGTTCTGTCGATGTTGCGGATTTTCTCGTCGACCTCGATCGCCTTTAACTCGTTTTCGAGCTCCCTGATCCTCTCCTCCAGTTTCCTGCAGGATTCGTCTATGGTTAGCAGTATGGTTTTGAAGGTTTTGGCTACTTCGAGGAACGACTTGTTGTACTCCGCCCTGAGCCTCTCGTAGACCTCCGGGTGTAGAGTCGCCGACTCGCTGTCCAGCTTCTGGAGCGCCTGTATGTTCCTGACCAGGCTGGGCATTATTTCGCGGACCTGCGCTGGCTCACGTGGGAAAATCCCGAGGGGTGCTCCGGCGCCCTCCGTAGTGCTTCTCAGCTCCGCCCACTTGTCCAGGTACCCTTTTTGGGAGATTCTCCCCTCCATGTAGTCGGCGATCAGCTTCACGAATCGTGACAGGCAGTACTCCCTTGCCTTTTCCGTCGGCGGCGCCTTGACTATCTTCAAGTACTCTCCCTCTGCTAGGCGTAGGAGCGCCTCTTCCGCCTCGTCCACGCTGACGCCCAGCCTCCTGGCTACCTCGTAGACGTCAACGCCAACCCTAGGCGAGGTGGACGCACTCTCCTTCAAGTATGACAGCAACCTGTACTCCAGGGGGGAGAGCTCCCCCACCATGGGTAACCACCTAGTCTAAGTTCACTACCTCTTCCTCGGCCGCAACTTCGGGTACCGCCACAGCCCTCCTCCTCCCAGTGAACCTGCGAACCACGACGCCCAAGCCGACTCCGACAATCACGGGAACCACGATAAATATCGTTGCAGCCCCCTCCTGAAGCTAATATCCTCCTTTGCCACGAGGTAGTACTCCTCCCCGGGTTTAGGCGTGTAGGTTCCAATCACGCTGCCCCTCTTTACGTAGCATCCGTTGCTGGAGAAGTCTATTGGCCAGAACAGCCACTGGAAGCTTTTCATCAGCAATGGGAGCGCGTCATCCGAGGAGAAGCTTACGTCTTCGCTGTACAGCTTCAGTGTGTAATTACCTTTATCGAGTCTCCTTGGATCGCCCAATAAAGTACCCGGGATGAGAGGCGAGTAATTGAATGCTCCAGCAAGCTTCAATTCGATGTGCCTTTTAGCTTGATAACAGCCAGCCCTTATAATTAGGTCAGCAGTACTTGGAGGTCGCTGGGCGGGCTCGGATAGGCATACATTAATGCGTAGAGGAATGGAACGATTAATTTCCTTCAGAGGAGTTAACCCCCCTTCTGTAAAGAAAAGCGCGTCACACTCTCCAGCCCATACCACTAACAGAGGCCGAGAAGTTTCCTTGATCGTATGGTAACTCATGAAAACTCTCTCGCGCGCTTCGCTACGTATATTTACGTACACTCCTTTTTCGATCAATAGTTTTACGACATTTACGTGTCCATGCTTTGCGGCATAGTGTAAAGGGGTTAGTCCGTCCCTATCCCTAGCATTTGCGTCCGCTCCTTTCTCTAAAAGCTCTTTTACTTTGGCAGCGTCACCGTCAGCGGCAGCTTTCAGGAGCTCTTCATTCAGCCCCATTGAGTGTGAGAGCAATTGCTTTCCTTTAAGTTTTGTGACTGGTGAGGGAGTTGTGGGCTGTATAACGGACTGGGCTTCTATCGAACAATCTAAACAAGTTCTCTCCTGATAGCCGCTAGCGCGCGCAAGGTTTATTAGTATGTGATTATACCTTTTACCTAATGGAAGGTGTCGATTTAAGTGAAGTTAACGAGCTTGTTGAACATCCTGAGTATTTCCTTATAGGTACGCTAAGCAAGCGGCTTGCTTGGTCTATATATTTCCCTTTGAGATTGGTTGCAAAAAGGAACGAATACGTACAGTCTCTAAAGATCCCCAGCATCGCTGACCACAAGGCTTCAGGCTTAGCTTCAGCTGCGGGTACTATAGCTGGGCTGGCCGCCGCTTTTACGCTAGGTGTTGGCTTTAAGTATACGAAAGGAACAGATGGATTCATAGCATTTAAAGATTGCCCATTGATAGCAGCTAAAATAATAGACTATGATACTTATTCTAAAGTGCAT
>JAJHRM010000187.1 GCA_020832965.1 Thermofilum sp.
GATCCTCAGGGGTGAGCGCGTGCCCGAGGAGGACTTCAAGCTCTTCAGGCTGAAGGCGGGCAAGGCCCCGAGGAGCCTCCTCGAAGCCCTAGCAGAGATCTACGCATGCCTGGAGAGCAGGAGCCACACGAGGCACAGCACACCACGAGCCACACAGCCCCCCTGGCACAGCCAACCCCAGCCGCGCCCGGAGTAAGACTCCGCGCAACTCCCCTCGGCGAGCAGCGCTGGAGCTGCCCCCGCTGCGGTCGTGGGCGTGCGGGTGCCGGGCGAGTACTACGAGCTCCTCGACGGCAGCCTGCGGGGCGCCGCAGCCACCCTCGAGCAGGCGGGGCTCAGGGTCGCGCGGGAGTGCCTGGGCCCGAGCCCCAGCCTGGCGGGGGGTGCGGGAGCGCCCTAGCCTGGCTCGCGAGTCAGCCCTGGGGCTAGCCATCGCGCGAACCCCTCTTCGTGGTGAGCGACCACGGCTACGACTTCGCCTAAGCGGGGGAGAATATGGTACCTTGTTCACGGGCGCGGCCCCAGCCTTCTCTTCAAGCTCGCCCTGATCCTCGCAGCCCCGCGAGCGCCGGGTTACTCCCCTCCCTCTTCCCCCTCTTCGATCCTCCACCTCTCCTCTTCCTCGACGACGCGCTTCACGATCTCGTTGACGTCGATCTCCCGCCCGGGCGGGGCGGCGAGGCCGACGGCGACATCGTGGAATACGGGGCCGCAGGCGATGCCCGTCTCGCTCATCACCACGACCACGCTATCGGGTGGCGAGAGCTCAACGAGCTCGTCGATGCCGCAGCCCTCCTCGCTCTCCTCGCAAGCCTCCTCGATCCACTCCTGCGCGTACAGCAGGTCCCCGTCCTCGTAGACGAAGAGGAGGTGGGGGCACTCCACGCAATCATCACCGTAGACCTTCGCGCCGCAAACAGGGCAGTAAACCTCGCCGATGTAGTCGAGCTCGTAAACCCGCGCGGGCACGCCCCCCCGCCGGGAGGAAAGCGGCGCGCGAGCATTTAAGGCTTGCCGCAGGCACGACGGGAGCCGCCGCGCCACGTTGAGGTCCCGATGTCGGCCGCGTCTTCGCGCCCCTAAATGGCGGCTTTCAAGGCCCTCCCGCGCGCTCCAGTTCAGCTGCTCCGCGGCGCGCACCTGCACTTTCAACCTTATGCCTGCATTCCTTATTTAGCTACTTCTACGAGCGCGAATGGGGGCAGTGAGCGATGAGGGCGGGCGTGCCAGGCTATAAGAGGGTGGGCGCGCGGCTGAAACCAATAGCCTGTCTCAGCACGGGCAGAGGTGGGAGAACTTGACTCGCGGGCGTGATCCTGTCCACTGGTCAGTCCCCGTTTCTACGCTGGAGCTACCCCAGAAGCCCCTTTACAGTATACAGGGTGGTCGCGTGAACTTCAGCATGACTCCGTCGGTAGGGCCTATCATCGTGCCCTCGGACGATGGCTGGCTGAGAGTCAAGGTTTCCCAGGTACTTAGGGAGGAGCGCCCAGATAGCTTTGAGGAGGGGGACATTGTGTGCCTTTACCTGTTATACTACGGCGATGAGCACATAAAGGTCGGGACCTCCCGCTTGGAAAATGCAGTCGCCAGGATGTTCTCCCAGGCGCCACTCGTCGCGGTGGTCGCTGCCGTTATTCAGCCAAATACGGAGCTACCACTCGAATACCTAGAGAATGCAGTCATAGCACATGCTAATGAGCTTGGGTTGCGCGGTGTGAAGAGAACTAAGCCCCGGCTTAGCGAATTGGTAAGTGCCTGGAATAGTGTTATCAGTGGTCGCGGTCGGTTACACGAGAAGCTCAAAGCCGCAAGGGAGACGGCTAAGCCTTTGAGTGTACTGGAGAAGCTCGGAGAAGTATGCAGAGTGGCTTGGAAAGTAGCCTGTGAGCACTGGGAGCCGCTTTACGGCTTTGCATCGCACTGGTTCATACCTGAGTGCCCGAGGAAGCCCTTGCCGCCCCCACTACCAGAGGGCATGAAGCTGAGGGAGGGTGAGGAGATCCAGCTGAGGTTTCATCCCAACGGTCTTTTCAGCGTTCGCGCAGGCCAGCTCACCATAGAGGGGGGGAGCGAGTTTACGTGCGATTTCAGCTTCCTAAGCAAGTATGGCTTCGAGGTGATGCCTCATGAGTGAACTGTATTTACTTGGCTTTAAAGCCGAGATTTCTGCGCTGAGCAACGAGCTGTTCGTGTACGACATCGCAGGCAGAACAGTTCTTGAAGTGAGGAGCCTACTAAACAGGAGGAGCATCCCCAACGTCGTGCGCAGAGTAGAGGGCAAACTTTGCGTGGTTACGCTGAGTGAGTGCAAAGACCTGAGAGAGCCAATGCGCGTGGAAAGCACGGTAGATAGCCATACTCTAGCCTCGCTGGCTAATTCCGCGATCAGGCTTAAACTACGCCGGGAGGGATGGACAACAAGCTACCCTAAGATCTTCAACCCGGAAATGTACGAAGATCTTCTTGGAGGCGGCGATGTGCGACGTTATAATGCATACAGGGTAGCGGTGCATTACCATGATGACTTAAAGTGCCATATCGTCTCAGTTGATCCCTCCTTTAAGCTTGAGACATCTGTAACGCTCAACGAGCTTTCTGACAGTGTACTTGCATCAATTCATACCGTCAAGATATGTGGAGAACGTTACTCATTCGAGCTACTAGGTATTGAGGAGGGCTCCGGGGAGGCGGTGGAGTACGCCCAGAGGACTGTGGAGATCCTGAGGAGCAAGCTCAGGCTACAAATAAGCGGCGCGGAGGAGAAGGTGGCTAAAGTGTATCCGAGGAGCAGGCAGTTAAGAGAATTTCTCTCGAAGTATAATCTCTTGCTGAAAGAAACTAAAGGAAGGGGTGCATGGAGCTACGCCTACTTACCCACTGATGCACTCTGCCCCGTCCCCTCCTTCGAGAACCTCCGAGCACTAGGTGTAGACCTGTCTAAGAAACCGATGTGGAAAACCCCTAATAAACGTTATGAAGAGGCGAAAGAATTTGCGAAGAGTATTGAGGCAGTGAAAATCAGTGGTTTAGAAGTAAAGTTGCTGGATGCGGAACCCACTTTAATAAATGCCCAAGAGAAGCTCATGCCGCTAGCTCAAACCCAGGGCGGGAAGGCTGTTAGACTTGATGACGTCGTAGATCGCGGTGCATGGGGGTCTAGGATCATCCCTATACGAAGGGGGTCAGAGATACGTGGGGCTCTAATAAATAAGCACCCGGGAGTAGATGAGGATGCAGTAGAGACGCTGAGGTGGTATTTAGAAGGGATGCTGAAGGGAATCACAGGGGGGCAGGCAAGTATTGAAATCGTTCAGGGATTTGACCAGATTGAGGGGGCAAACTTCAATGCGGTAATCTACATAGGTCCTGGTGATCCACGATTGTATGCTGAGATCGAGTATAGGGTTGCCGGCCAGGGGCTTATCCCGCAGTACATTGACGGAGATAAGCTGTGTGAGAGAATGCATGGAAAGAGGAAAATCAGGATCGAAAACTACGCTTTCCCCATTGCGAAGGGACTTGCCTTCAGAGCGGGCTGGCGCTACCTGAGTCTCACACCGCCTCCCGAGCTCGAAGACGCGGTCATAGCTGGAGTTGATAGGACGTATGTACGTGTGGGGAACGGTATGGGTCTGGGTGTGGTCCCGGTTCTCACGTCGCCCGACGGGCTCGATGTTAGCTACCTTGACCCGATAGTCGGCGGAGGGGAGGAGGAGATAGCCGTAGAGGCTGCTCGTAAGCTGAGGGAGCAGCTCGATAAGTCTAACGCGAACACGCTCGTCTTGCTTGTAAATAGAGCGAACGTTCCCAGAGAGCTTGAGGAAGTTCTAGAAAGAGAGTTCGACAGGTACGTTTGCGTTGGCGTGGCCAGAGATCACAGCTACCCCCGGCTGCTGAGAAAAGAACCTGGTGTAAACGTATACGTTAACCCAGCGGTGGGGGACTACTGCGTTATCAGTGAGAAAGATACGACAGGTGCTTACCTGGTCTCAGCCAGCGACTTAAGAAAATCACAGGATAGAACCATAAAACCCCTGCTTGTACGCTGCATAATACGGGGGCTTGGGGTTAGGCCTAGAGACGTGCTAAGGTACGTGCTGAGCATGAACACTTTGAACATTGAGGGGGCTTACTTCCCCGCATCGCTCCCGTGGCCGCTTCATCGGGCTGATAGGCTATGCAAAAAGCTCTATAGCTTAGCTTTGTACACTCGCCGAATCCCTCCCGGCAAGGTGCTAGAACTCCTGTAGCGCGCGGGTAGCCACGCGGTGAGACGCGCCTCGGTGCGCGCAAAGCTTGAATTGAGTAAAGCTTTACCCGGGGTCGATGTTCGCGGGTAAGGATAGCCTCACCAAGAGGGGGTCCCTGGAACTAGTGCTCGTGGCTTCGGTAGAAGGCGCACTGCTCAGCATCACAGTTGCTTACCCTCCTGGCGTCGCCCCGCCTGGCGCGCGCTGACGTACATTGAGTTCATAGGGGATGAGGCCAGGAGGATGGGGGAAAGGAGGGTGAGCCAAGGAAAAACGTAATATCTGAGGCTAAAGCCTGTGAAAGCGAGGGTGGGGGTCTGTGTCGGTCATGAGAGTGTTCCTGCCCGCGGGGCCGATGACCGAGGAGAGAGCGCAGCTGTGGCACCAGGCGTGCCGCATGAGGAACGAAGTAGCAGAGATACTCATCAGGGCTCGGCAGCGCGGGGGCTTCACGACCGCCGAGATCGCGAGGCTTGAGCAGCTCCTGAACGAGATCAGGAGGATAACCCACCAGATACACGCTGGCGTGCCCTTCCCAGAGGTGCTGTACGAGGCAGAGGGCGTGATAAACAGGTACAAGCGCGGGGAGCTCAAGCCAATCGGCGCGCTCAAGCTGGAGAGTAGCCTGGCGCTCTGGGAGGCTGTGGAAAAAGCCTCCTCGATAATGACGGAGTTCACGAGGAGTGCGTGCAGCGAACTTGGTCTAGACCCTCAGGTTGAAGTCCTCCTCTCCTTTAACCACTTCCGCGAGGAAGACTTCGAGCGAATAAGGGGGGAGGAGGGTGGGCGCAAGAAGCCTCAGAGCGTGATATGCGGCTACTACTACCCAGAGAGACGCCTCATAGTGCTCTCGCTTCCCTGCCTCATCGGCGGGCTGGGGAGTAGCGGCTCTAAGTGGGAAGAGCGGTTAGCGGAGACACTTGCCCACGAGCTCGTCCACCACTGCCAGTTCACTCAAGGGCACCTCTGCGAAATCCACCTCAACCCGGAGCTAGCACTCCGG
>JAJHRM010000188.1 GCA_020832965.1 Thermofilum sp.
GTTGGAGGGGTGGGTTCAGGGTGTTCAAGCTCCACGTTGACAGCGAAAACCTGCCGAGGCTCAGGCAGCTGTTCAGGGACTTCGCTAACGGCTGTGCTAGGACGAAGGGCGCGCTGTACTACAGGGATGAGTGGCTAGAGGAGTGGGGGAGCGTCTTGAGGATGCGCGAAGAAGCAGGGAAGAGGACGATGCCTAAGTTTCCGGCGGCAACGCTGCTGACAAGATTCATCACCCCCGATGGAAGTGTGAGGGGGAACACAGCCGCGCCATGCATCATCGACCTCCGCAGGGGTGAGCTGCGCATCCCCAGCTACGGCGTCTCCGTGCCGCTGCGGGGGAGCCTCGCCAAGGCGCTAATCGGGGAGAACGAGCTTGACCCAAGGCCCGACTTTGTGCTGCAGGTCACTAGAAGGGGCTTCCTCAGGGTCATCGCTCGCCGCGAGGCTTACCCGGAGCTCGCCATGCCCCTCCGAGTAATAACCCTGGACGAGAACAGTGCGTACGGCTTCGCGCTCGCTGCATGGGACGTAGACGCCTGCGCGGCGGAGGTGGCTTTGAGGCTCTTCAAGAAGCTTAGACCGCCAAACCACGGGTACAGGCGTGGGGTCGCGAGCCTGCTTCAGAGCTACGCCGCGAAGCCCAGCGGGGAAGCAAAGCAACAGCTGGCTGAGCTCCTCCCAGAGGAAGTGCTGAGGACGCTGACGACTGAGAGGGCTAGAGAGCTCGCCGAAGCTGCTAGGGTGAGGGAGAGGAGGCTCAACGAGGCGTTCATCCAAGAGCTGGCTGCGGAGGTGCGCGGGCCGGTGAGGGAAGCCTGCAGGCGGGGCATGGGCATGCTGATACTCGTGGACCCGATAAATAGCGAATCGCTCAGAGGGACAAAGTTGCAGGGGACGCTTCTGAGGGCGAGGAGGAGCTTGAGGAACCTAGCCGCTTACGAGGGAGCGATGCTCAGGCTTGTGCGCAGCAGTGGGAGGCATTGCCCGCGCTGCGGTCGCGAGGGCGAGGAAATCAAGCACACGAAGCACTCTAGAATCTACGAGTGCAGGAAATGCGGTATGAGATGGGAGAGGGACAAGGGCGTGCTCTATAACCTCGCATACAGCTACCTCGCGCGCATGATAAGGGAGGAGTCAGACGACTACACGGCAATGGCTTCAAGGGTCCTCGAAGCCTTCCGGGAATGGCTGGAAGAGCACAGAAACGCCCTTACACGCTAGCCGTTCCCCCTGCGGGCGAGGAGGAAGTCTCCAAGCCCCCAGGGCATAAGGCTCCAGCGCGCGGGGCCGAGGAGGGGGTGAAGCTCCGTAAGGAGTAGACCCCATGACCCCGGAGCGCCTCCACAGCAACACTGGGGGCGCTGTGAGGCCGCCACCAACAAGGCGGAGATGAGGATGCGCGCGCGCACATGGTAAAACCTTTTTAAATACCCCGTATGTAGCTAAGTAAGGTTGCAAATGGTAAGTGGAGAGCTGGAGAGCGCAGCTAGATCCGTGGAGTATAAGACTGTCCTTGCAATGATTCTCGTTGTTGTGTTTATAAGTCACCTATCCGCTTTCTGGGCAGCTATTCTTCGCGTAAGTGGAGTAGCTGAGTTCCTTGAAAGCCCCTTTGTCCCGGAGGAGGGTCTTCGGGGAGCGGTCATAAATAGCTTTATTGTGCTGCTGCTCGTGCTGCTTGGTACGGGTCTTCTGCTAACATTGATCAGGCTGAGAAAAGTACACATAATACCTGGCGTGATGGCTATTGCAGTGGCGTTTTCGTTCTGGGGCGTTGCTGAAATATACTTCTACTCTTTATCACAGTTCGACGAAGCCCTTCTACAGTACGCGGACATACTTTCGGTAGCACTGGCCGTCTCAACGGCGCTACTCATTTTCAGGCCGATAAGCGCTGGACTGCTAAACGCACTTCTGCTAGTCTACGGGACAATGTCCGGGTCCCTGCTCTCTGTGGCTCTGCCCGGTTGGAGCGTTTACACGCTAGCGGTGCTCTTGGCAGCCTACGACATTTACTCTGTATTTAGAGGCCCCCTGAAACGGATACTTGAGAGCACGGTAGGGGAAGGGCAATCAAGAGAATCGAAAATAAAGTCACCCCTTAGAGGAGCGGTCATTGTAGTGGGCAATCTCGCCTTAGGGATGGGTGACGTCCTGATCTACTCCATGCTCAGCGCAGCGTACCTCTACTTCCCCCATTTCTCAGTTGCCAGGTGGGTGGCAGCTACGGCTGCCCTAGCTACTGGACTCTACCTCACACTGGGAATGCTGAAGCACAGGAAATACATGCCAGCACTACCACTGCCGGTCCTCCTATCGCTTACAGTGTATATTCTTTGCCTCCTCTTGAAGATATAGCGCGCCAGGGATTGGCGCGCGCCACCATGTTGCCCCGCCTTTTCGAAGGGTTATGGGTTTATGGGCTTTACTCTTGAGGGTGTTGCTAGGAAGCTGAGTACCCTGATCTGCCTTGGCAGCCTTGCTTCAATTCCCAGCGCCGCTAGCCCCTAGCCATTACACCCAAGCCACCGTTCACGTCTGCATGCAATGTGTGCCCATGTGGGCACCTCATTAATCCTCTAGGCCCCCCCACGACCTCCACCTTGTGGTAAGCGCATTCCCTCGATGTCCCGTCCTAGCTGACGGCGAATGCTGGGATGCCAGCGTTCTCCAGCGTCGTTGCGAGCCTCAGCAGTGGCGGCCCGAGCCCACCCCACGCGTTGCAGCCCAGTGGTTGCTGGAGGCGAGGCGCGCGCTTCTCATAACCTAAGCACTTAAGATTCACCACTCCTCCTCGGCACTTTCAATGCGTTCCTCATGGGAGGGGAAGACAGCCTCATCCCCCATCTCGTCTATCTTCCTGCTCAGAATATTTATCGCGACTATTGCTGCAATGAAAACTGCTGTTAGAATGACTCCCAGCGCTATCACCTGGCTCCTTGCGTGCTCCGGAGCATTCCACGGGTACCCGCCTACGATGTAGTCTCCAACCCTCGGGAGGGGCAACCAGAATAGGAGTATGCCGGTCACTGAGAGTAGAGTGACGATCAATACCCTGCTCTTCATGAATTCATTAACATTTTGGCTGGGTATAAAACAGTTTTTGTTAGTCTCTGCCTCATGCCAGGCCTCGTGAGTCATAGCAGTTCACCACTGAATCCACCTTCCTGCTACTTCCCTTACTGGGTCTAACCTCAGAGGCGCGCACACTTACTGAATTAAGCTCTTCACGTCACTAAACACCGGCACGACATGTGCATAGACCCTGAGAGGCCCGCTCATCTTCAGAATACCCAGGTCGTGTAAGCGCTGTAGAGCACTCTCGATTTCTTCTTTTCTAGGTTCACGGACCCCTAGCCGCTCGCATAGTATTTGCACACTCTCTACTATTTCTCTCTCGCTTGTGTAGGGCGAGTCCTTGTGCCTTAGTGCTTCCAAGGTCGCGGCTAAAACTAGCTTCTCCAGCTGTCTCAGGGACTTTACTACTTCCTCGTCAAGACAGCTCTTATCCAGCATCTGTGCTAGAGCTTTAGAGACATGCATGAAAGTTACTTTTTCGCTGTGCTCACTATCAGCTATCAGACATGCGTAGAGCAGGATGTCCAGGGCTTTCCTGACATCTCCTTCAAATAGGTCGATGGTTATCTTGGCGATGTGCTCTGCAACGGTGTCCGGCAACGAGCTTGGATCAGAGAATGCCTCACTTGCCCTGTAAAGCAATATATCCACGAGCTGCGGAAGTGTGTAGGGCGGGAATCTCACGACAAGTCCTCCCAAGCTGGATCTTTCCTCCGGTGCGAGCCCATAGCTCCACTCCTCATTCCTGGCGATGAAGATCACGCCGAGAACATTGTCTATCCCGAATTCAGGTAGGCGCGTCAGATTGTAAACAATGCGTCCTCCCCTCAGGCTCTTCGAGCTAGTAAGCTCATCAGCCTCATCCACGATGAATAAGTAGCTGACCGGTCTCCTCCTCGCGAACTCGCCTACAATTTTTTCGAAGACCTCGCCCGCAGAAAGGCTCCGAGAAGCCCTTCCAGAGACTTGCCTAAGAATAGCTGTGTAGACGGTCCAAGGGGACGGGTCTCCAAGCATCTTTAAATTCACATAGATAGCTTTAACATTCCCGAAACTGCTCTCTAAGCCTCTCACAAAGAGAAGGGAAGTGGAAGTCTTCCCCGTTCCAACAGAGCCTATCAGCTGAACAGACTTAAAGAATGCAAAACCCCTGCTTAGGTCCGAGAAGAACATTGAAAGCTGTTTTAGCTGAGGGTCCCTGTGGGGAAGCTTCCTCGGTATGTATTTGCTACTTAGCGCCTGCGGATTCGCCAGTATCATTGCCGCTTCAAGGTCTCCCCTTGCGATGAGTTATAACCTTTCCCAAAACATAGTAAACTGAAACTTAAATCAACAAACAAAGAAAAAAAATAGAATTATAAAGCCTCAGTCTTCATGATTTATGTAATGATGAAAGTCATGCAAACGTGAACTAATGAACGTATCCTGGGGTATCTGAACATGCACGTGGTAAGCGCGCGGCGCGCGTTTCGCACGGGGAAAAATAAATAAAAAGTGAGGTTGCAAGACCTACCCCTCGAGCAGATCGGGCAACCGGTCGATGTTCTCCCCCACACGCCAACGGAGGGTGGGAAGATGAGAGGGGTAAGGGTCAGAGGGGTGGGTTCAGGGTCTTCAAGGTGCGCGTTGATCGCGGGGACCTGCCGAAGCTCAGGCAGCTGTTCAGGGACTTCGTTGATGGCTGTGCTAGGGTCAAGGGCATGCTGTACTACAGGAGCGAGTGGCTCGAGGAGTGGGGGAGCGTCTTGAGGATGCGCGAAGAAGCAGGGAAGAGGACGATGCCTAAGTTTCCGGCGGCAACGCTGCTGACAAGATTCATCACCCCCGATGGAAGTGTGAGGGGGAACACAGCCGCGCCATGCATCATCGACCTCCGCAGGGGTGAGCTGCGCATCCCCAGCTACGGCGTCTCCGTGCCGCTGCGGGGGAGCCTCGCCAAGGCGCTAATCGGGGAGAACGAGCTTGACCCAAGGCCCGACTTTGTGCTGCAGGTCACTAGAAGGGGCTTCCTCAGGGTCATCGCTCGCCGCGAGGCTTACCCGGAGCTCGCCATGCCCCTCCGAGTAATAACCCTGGACGAGAACAGTGCGTACGGCTTCGCGCTCGCTGCATGGGACGTAGACGCCTGCGCGGCGGAGGTGGCTTTGAGGCTCTTCAAGAAGCTTAG
>JAJHRM010000189.1 GCA_020832965.1 Thermofilum sp.
TTCTTGCCGGCTCCGCTTATGAGCCTAAGGCCCTTGCTTTCAATTCTTTCTGAGTTGCATCGAGGCTCAGCCTCGAGATGGCCGAGAAGCTTGAAATGGCGACTTTCAATTCTTTCTGAGTTGCATCATCTCCTCGAGGGCTGGCGGGTGCCTGTGCGCACAGCTGTGGCTTTCAATTCTTTCTGAGTTGCATCGTGGTCTTAAAGAGCGGTACTTCCAGGAGGGCGGTAAGCTTTCAATTCTTTCTGAGTTGCATCTTTTCCCTCATTCTCTTTTCTAGAACCCTTGCCTACTTTCAATTCTTTCTGAGTTGCATCTTGTTGAAGCTGGGGGACCTTCCCTCGGGCTTGCTATTATACTTTCAATTCTTTCTGAGTTGCATCTCCCAGTTGACCTGCCTGGGCACCTAATCACCGAAAAAAACTTTCAATTCTTTCTGAGTTGCATCAGCGTACCTTACAAGAACCCAGTGCTGTTTCTTCTATCACAACTTTCAATTCTTTCTGAGTTGCATCTCTGCTTCACCAGGGCGAACAGCTCCTCGGCCAGCCTCTCCTTTCAATTCTTTCTGAGTTGCATCGCAAGTGGTGGCAGAAGTGCTTAGCCCCAGCCAAAGCAAGCCTAAACTTTCAATTCTTTCTGAGTTGCATCAGGATTGGTTCAACGAGAGGGATGCCTTGGTGTATCAAGTCTTTCAATTCTTTCTGAGTTGCATCCTCGACCACTGCCATCGCCCTCGGTGAGGCTGATGCCTTTCAATTCTTTCTGAGTTGCATCCTTAGGAAAGTAGTTCTACAGATTAGGAAAGAGTTACCCCTGAACTTTCAATTCTTTCTGAGTTGCATCTAGTCTTCCCAGCTTGTCTCTTCCTGCGAATCCCAGTTTCATCTTTCAATTCTTTCTGAGTTGCATCCTTGGGGGCGGTCAGAGACGCCAAGGGCCAGATAATCTTTCAATTCTTTCTGAGTTGCATCCTGAGTGTTCACTTGCAGCCATGCCACCTAGCAGATCTTTCAATTCTTTCTGAGTTGCATCTACATAGATGACTTTATAAAAATCTGTGAATTAGTAGTAAGGGTGAAAGTGGTTGCAACCTTTCAATTCTTTCTGAGTTGCATCGCGTGCTTCGGGCTGGGTGTTTTGCATACCCCTAGTGACTTTCAATTCTTTCTGAGTTGCATCGCTAGCGATGAGGGCCAAGTTCCAAAGCCTCATGCAGCAACCTTTCAATTCTTTCTGAGTTGCATCCTGCTGAACACCGCCTCCGTGAGCTGCCCCAGCTTCTCCCTTTCAATTCTTTCTGAGTTGCATCGGGGGGTGGGGTATTTAAGGATTGCGTTGGGTGAAAGCGGCTTTCAATTCTTTCTGAGTTGCATCGCAACCTAGGCGCTTCCTAAGCCACGGCGCCAAGTGACACTTTCAATTCTTTCTGAGTTGCATCTTGTTGAGTCTTCGCCTTTGCTCGACTATTCTTGGAACTCTTTCAATTCTTTCTGAGTTGCATCAGGGCGCGCTACGTCCACGACCTCGTCAGGGCGTACGAGCTTTCAATTCTTTCTGAGTTGCATCCCTCGAGGTAGAACGTGATAATCACTCCCCTATCCCTAACTTTCAATTCTTTCTGAGTTGCATCTGAGCTGCATCTCCTCATCGTTGCTTATATGCTTTTCGCTTTCCCGTCAGAAGCCTGCAAAACTGCCCCGCACCCCAAATCCATAGATTGGAGGCTTCTGAAGCTTCCCGAGTGGGAAGCTTCCCCCAATTCCCGCTTGAAGCCGGGAATTCCTCCTCAAAATCTCTTTTCAAAATAGCCTCCCGACGGGAAGCTTCATAAACAAATTTTAGCATTCTCGCCGAGAAATTTTGACAAATTTTTGGAGGAATGCTCGCTTTAGCGCATTAAGGCTTATTAGAGGCTGGAACGTGTACGCAATTCACGTTAAACTTAAATATGATTTTTAATACTAACCCATTTATATGGAGGAGCCCGGTAGCCTTATATTTAAAGGACCCTCGAATTATTCTTCCGCAGATGTGCTTCTTTTGGAGACGCTAACCCATCTTCACGTGGGCTCTGGCAAGGTTGCGGGGTTTGTTGACCTTCCTGTGCAACGGGATGAGTACGGTTTTCCCTGCATTTACAGCAGCAGTCTAAAGGGTGCTCTGAAAACCGCGTTACTTCACTCGGCTATTAAGGCATCCGGCGGTAAGGAAGACATAGCTAGAGACTTGGTTATGTCGCTTATGGGCTCTGAGCCAGATTTAGAGGAGTCCTTCGAGTCAAGCGTTGCTCTGCTGGATGCTTATCTGCTCGCGATTCCAGCTAGAAGCCTAAAGGGCGTCTACACGTACGTTACTACTCCAATATTGCTTAGGAAGTTTAAGGAGTACTTGGACTTAACGCTGAGCGTTCGGGAAACAGGCAGCAGCGAACCTGCAGATGTCAGGAATGCTGTAGAGAAGATCCTCAACATCGCTGAAACTCTCAGAGAAGATGAGTATATATGCCTCGAGGGGAAGGACGGTCTCTGCAGAGGTGTACAGATAGAGGAGCTAGGTAAAAAAGTTGTCCTTGTGGAGGATGTGATCTTGAGTGGCCATGAAGTTGATGGACATGAGGCTGGCACGAAGCTGAAAGAAGACGGGGTGAACTTGAGCGGTTTCCTGTCAGGTGTGGAGACGGTTGAGAGACCTCTACTAGTCCTGGGCGATTCTACTGGTAAGGAAGTCATAGAGAGAAGTTTACTTGTGCTTGCACACGTGCGACTCGGTGAAAGCAAAACGGTAGAGGAAGGACCATGGTCGGCGGAATACGTTCCAGCCAAAACGAAGTTTTTCAGCGTGGCGCTCTTTAAGAGACCATGGATAAGCGACGGGATGCTTAAAAGGTATTTGAGAAATGATAAGGTACAGCGAACAAAAGAAAATTATGAAAAGGTTCTCAAAGAGCTGGGCTTTGAAGGCTTTCAAGATGGTAATTTCGCCCAAGCTGCTAGGCAAAAATTCCGAGACCTTGTGAAGATGAACAGAAATTATGTCATCGTGGGCGGACGCGAAACGGTTGGTAAAGGCATCATGAGGATAAAATTTCTCTGAGGGGGATGGAACTCATGGTTCTAGGTAATTTGGGACCCGTTGAGCATGCGGTGATAATCTTCACCGAGCTTAGGAAGCACGTGGACGATAAGGTGGGCTCCAAAATTAGGACGCGTGCAAGAGAGGGCCTTGAGCTTATCAGAGCATCAGGCCTTGTACCTACCCTCTCATTTTACTATGCTAAAGCAAGGGATGCGCTTACGGGAGTAAACGATGAAGAGTCAATGGCTTACATGCTATACCTAAAGACCATACTCCTCTACTTAGAAAGCATTGGTCTTATTAAAGGAGCACGCAAAGTCTTTGAGCTACAAGAGGAGTTAAGGGAGCTTACTCAGAAGGAGAGGCAAGGAGGTGATGTGAAGGAAGAGGAAAAAGAAAAAGTAAGAGCTTTATTAGTTGAGAACTTTATAAATATCCTCAATGAAGTGCTGCAAAAGTCGTGCATTGCCAGTAACATGCTAGAACCCTTTCTCATAGAATTCAAGAGACTATGTGAAGCCACCTGGGAGAGAGAAAGATAGGGATACCTATGGATACCCTAGCTAAGCTGCAGGAAAGCCTCATAGATGATGAAAATCTCTTGTTAAGAGTAAAAGTCTCAATCCTCTTCCCTCATGTTGGGGGCTACTCAACCCTACCCTTTGACCCCGCCACAGGCATGTTGGAGCCGCTCAGGCCTACCGAACTAAAAGCTCTTTGGCGCTGGTGGGCGCGAGTAGTACTTTCGGCGGTTTGCGGAGGTAAAAAAGACTACAAAGACCTGGATATAAAGATTGGAAAACTGCTGGGCAGCACGGGCGAAAAATCAACCAGTTCCTTGTTCGCCGTGCATATCTCTATAGATGATTACAATGCTTTAAGGCAGCGAGTGATGAATTCAAGCCGTGAAAATTACAATAAATTCAGAAATTTTGGGAAAGAGATTTCCGAGCTTTTTAATGAATTCGCTAGGGTAGCGGGCGTACGATGTCGAGTCGACAAAGTGAACATTAACAGTTTTCAGTCCATTCAAATAAATTTTAAGGGGGATGGTAGAAGGCTAAATGAGAAGCTGAAAAGCCTAGGAATTAATATTAGAATTAATCATCGAGGATCCTTAAATTTATCACCGAAGAAGATTGAGGAGCTTAAAAAAGTGAGTGAAGCTACGAAAGGAGGGGGAGGCAGAGGCAACGATAGACTTATGACCGACTTGGAAAGTTTCTTTAAGCATGGAGGTATAGCTAGACTTTTCCTTCTTAGTCAAAAAAGAAAAGATGAGGAGTACGAGTACTATTTAAGACGACTTGCCGCTGAGGCAGCTGTGATTAACAATCTTAGTAAAGTTAAAGCGACCATTGAGTTGAGACTTTCACGCCTTCGTGGCAAGGTTATGCGCGACGAGGCCGACATTAGCTTTGCTTTATGGACTTTCATGTCTTCGCTTATCTTTGGTGCCATTGGTTATGCGTCTAGAAGAGGATTTGGCTCGATAGTTATTGAGAGGATCGAAAAAGGCCCTGCGTTATCAAGGCTCGAAGGGTCGTCTTCGAATTCTTCCCTTAAAAACGATTTCAGCGTGCTTGAGAAGACGCTCAACAGTTTAAATACCACCGATAACCCGGACGAAGTAAAGAGATCCTTGAACTTTATTTTGGAGGAATCCCTCAAGAGAGCTCTCAAATATGCCCAAGTATCGCAGGGCGGCATTGACATAAATGATATCCCAAAGGTTCCATCTGCAATCCCCAATAGCGACTATTTTAGGATAGAAGTCTTCAAGTGCAGCGAACCACTGCATGCGCTTCAATGTATTTCCAAAAGCACTCTTAAGGCTGAATGGGTAAGAGTGGTAAGGTCTAATCCGAAAATCAACACCCTGCCTTCACAATTCCATACCTGGATTTTGGGTCTGCCTCGCGGAAAGCCAGGTAACGGTGGCTATTTCATCGACCAGGAGGGAAGAAGTACGGGTAGAAGAGCTTCAGCTATACACTTTAAACTTTGGGAGAACGAGCATGGAACATTCATATTTACTTACGGATTTTTAAGTAGGGACTGGAGTAAAGACTATAGGGTACCGGAAATTTACCACGTTTCACGCAGAAAGCGTGGTTCGCGTGGGAAGCCTGCTATCGTT
>JAJHRM010000254.1 GCA_020832965.1 Thermofilum sp.
TATGCTCCCATAAAGCTGCCTTGCAAGTTCCTCCTCCTCACTTCGTACTTCATCCTCGACATCCCATACAGGATCAAATATAGTTTGTATATAATCCCCATTATCATCTACACATACTATAGCTATATTCTTATCCTTTAGATTAAAAAGCGATTTTATAAGATTTTTTACAAACGTTGTTTTACCACTTCCTGTAGTTCCTAGAATTAAAGTATGAGAGAAGAGGGCTTCAAAGGGTATGAGAACCCTGGCCACACCCCCCTCGGAAAGCAGGGGTTCCTCTCCTATAGTGTAAACTCCCAGAACAACGTCACCTTTTATACCAACTAACCTCTCTAGATACTTGGGTCTAGGTATAACAACGGGGGATCTAGGCTCTATAACATAGTCAGCGACTCTACCTTCGTAAAGTTTCACCTCATCTTCCACCTCTTTACACTTAAACGCTAGAAGAGGCTCTACTGTTATCTGAGGTTTCGTCAATAGCCCTCCTACATCATGCACTATTGGGTATGGTGTAAGTGCCTCGCTTTCCCCAAAGCTCGAGGAGTGGTCTGCTCGGGATACTTCAACTACTCTAAGAGATATAACTTCAAGTGTAACTAAATCCACAGCAGCTAGAATTGCACCCGATCTTGCTATCAATTTTTTATCATGCTCATTTATATAATCATCCGGTTCAGCAATTACTCTAATATAGTTACCCCTACCACCTACCTGTGCTGCCTCATAGGGTGAAACCCAACCTATAATCTTCCCCCTCAATCCAATCTTTTTTGCTATGCTCTCTGCTCTCCGTCTATTTTCTTCAAGCAATGATTGTAACTCTGTTATTCTATTCATAGTTTGTTCATTTTCACTTATTATCCTATTTATAGTCTGTTCATTTTCACTCGGCATAACTTTCACCTACATGAAAAGCCATCCAGGTGCTATACGACAGCTCAACCCCCTCAACTAGGGCATACCTACACATCTGCTCAAAAAGCCTTTTGCACGTATGCTTACACCTTGCATCTGCGATCACTTGTGCTCGTGGTAAAAGAGGATTCCCCGTAAACCCCTCGCTCAGCACACGGAAGAAGACTCCTAGCCTCTCTTTCTCATAAACCTCGCTGAGAACCTCCAGTCTTATTACGCGACATGGTGTTCTATCCAAGTTACCATTGTAAGGTAGCATTGGTATGACCACATAAGAGTAAACTATCTCTGGCATTTTAACACCGATCTTGTCCTGCAACTTAGCAGGAGGCACTATATGGAGGGGGCCTATAAGCAAGGGATCAAGCCCCCTGAGACTGTGCTGCGCAACATAAGCTCTTGCCAGTTGAACAGCTTCGGCGTGGTCATTTTCCTGTGGAGGAAAAGGAGAAGAGAGCCTCAGTGCTTTAATCAGCGTGCCGTGAGCTTTCACGATGAGCCGCGACTTATCCAACCGCTTCACGCTGCCGATAACAGCAATTCCTCTATTATAGGCCTCTCTAAGGGCATTTACTCTTTCCTCCGTGAGTCTCTTCCAATCCTCCTTGAGATATCTGCTCCTACGCACTTCAAGCCTCCAGGGTCTCTGGTAAAGAGGACCATCGAGAAGAATAAGGGATCTGGCATGCCCTATGGATGCTGCAGCCCTAAGACCCAGGGTTTCCAGCTTAGTCCTAACCTCGTGTGCCATATCTGCCAGAGCGTACCCTCCCGAGGTACTGCCCGAGGTGCTGGAAGAACGAGGCGGAAGGTATGGGTAGCCTGCCGGTGATTTTGTAGCTATTAAATCATATGTATGTTTTTCAATGTCTTCTGATGCATAAGTCGCCATGAAGGGAGCTTTAAGTTCCCAGCGGACAGGGTACTCGTACTCCAGCGGTGGGTAGTCTATAAACAACGAGTGACCTAGAGTCACAGCTACTGTTGCTATGACAAAAGCTCCGTAAGGTGTTGAAAACCTCCTAGAGCTACCATCCACGCCAATAATTCGAGTCGCAGGCACACCCCCTAACACTGGCACCTTGTGCAGGCCTGTTTCATTGACTTCTTTTGATTCGACATCCGGTGCATCTGAGAACCAGTCCAGCGTAGACCACTCAACTCCACTCTCCTCAGGAGCGCTCAGACTAAAGTTTCTGTACTTCCTACTCCTAAGGATTGACATCGCAAGCTTAAGGACTTCGTCGGCCTTAGCCAAGATAGCCCCCAGGCTCCAGTGGAAACTGAGGGTATATAAGGGTATAATTGAAAATACCGGGGGAGCTTCACCGCTTACAAGGATGCATGTGTATCTGCTCACACGTGTGTAGAGAGGTTTTTAAATCCTACAGGGAAAACTCCTCGATGTTGACTAATGAAACTGGGACTCAAAGGCTTATAGAGAGGAACTTTCCCATAGGGAAGGTAAATCTTTTATCGTCAAAAGAAGCAAGCATATGGGGTCTTCCCCGGATTCATAACCTTCACACGTGGTTTGCCCGCAGACCCGCAGGTGCCGCTAGAACTCTAACGCTTGCTGCTATCTTACCAGGGAATTTAGATGTTACCACTTTTGAGAGGATATCGGGAATATCTAAGGCATATGAGAAAGGAAAGGTTATTTATGTAACCTGTCCTGGGAGAGATGACATAAGTAAATTAACCTGTGGGCAGCTGGGCAGGGAGCCCAGGGATATTGTTGTCGTGGATCCGATGGCTGGCGGGGGCAGCATCCCCCTCGAGTCTCTGAGGATGGGCTTCAGGACGGTCGCTGTGGAGTACAACCCGGTTGCCTACCTGATCCTGAAGGCTACCCTGGAGTACCCGGCGAAGTACGCGGATGCGGGTCTCTTCGAGGAAACTCTGAAGGCTGCGAAGCAGTTTATCGCGAAGGCTAGGGAGGAGCTAGGGAAGTACTTCCCAGAGGAAGTAGATAGATACATTTTTGCCAGGGGGATTAGGTGCCCCTTTTGCAAGGGTTTCATACCGCTCCAGGGTGCTGCCCCCGTCCTTGTAAAGGAGGGAAAAAAGAAGCGCAGCTTCAAGCGGAGGTACGTGAAGGTGACTTACGACAAGGAGGCGAAGACTTTCCACGTTGAGACGACGGACAGTGAAACCGGTAAAGCTCTCGAGAAGGTTGGTGCCAAGAGTATCAAGTGCCCGTACTGCGGCAAGAGCTTCAAGCTTAGGGGTGATCCTCAGGCCCCCTTCGACGCGTGGTTCCGGGAGCACGCCGCCCTGATGAGGAGCGTTGTTGAGGAGTTCGAGCCTGTAGGCTCTGAGCACGAGGAAAAGCTGCTTGAGCTGCACATACCCTTCGTCAAGCAGGTGGGTAACGAGTTCCTCCCAGCATGGGAGGACCCCAGGGAGAGACAGCTGCTGGCTCAGGCCCTAGGAGATCTAAGCAGCGATATCCTTGACCTCCAGAGCTACATCCCTCTCGACGAGATATCGCAGAGTAACAGGTGGGCCAGCACCGCGCGTAATAAGGGTCTGACACGCTGGTACATGCTCTTCAACCCACGCCAGCTCCTCTCTTTAGCCAGGCTCTCCAAGATAGTCGCTGAAACAGCTGAAGAGCTTACAAGAAAGAATGGGGATTTTGGAGCTGCAGTTGCTCTCTACTTAGCATTCGCGCTTGATAAACATAGTGACTATAGTACTTTAGCTACTAGCTGGGATTCATCACGTACAAAAATAAGAGATACTCTTAGAGGTGAAAGTACAATCGATTTCAGACTAGAGTATTGCGAAAGAAGAGTTGATACATCCCTTAAATGGGCTTTAGAATTCGGTAGCGAAGAATCAAAGGGATCTAAAGGAGGCATTCTCCCCTCTCTTAAGTTCCTCTGCGACGAATTCCGAGGCGCGGGGCTTGGTGAGAGAGTCTCGGTTTACTTGGGAGATGCGACAAGTCTTTCCAGCTTGCTCGGGCCTGGCAGCGTGGATTTGATCAACGTGGATCCGCCGTACTTCGAGCAGGTGATTTACAGCGATAAGAGCGAGTTCTTCTGGGTTATTCTGCGCAGGGCTTTGTGGCCTGTGCTCGAGTACTACTTTAAGCCGGGGCTGAGGCTCTCTGGGTGGAGCTGGACTAGCCCGACTGTGCCGCGTG
>JAJHRM010000190.1 GCA_020832965.1 Thermofilum sp.
AGTGAGAACGGATGCGCCAGGCTACGAGGGGGGTGGACGCGTGGCTGAAATCGGTAGCCCGCCTCGACACGGGCAGAGGGGGGAGAACTCGATGCGCGGGAACGACTCTGTCTACTGGTCAGTCCCCGTTTCTAAGCTGGGGCTGCCTCGGAAGCCCCTTTACAGCATACAGGGTGGTCGCGTGAATTTCAGCATGACTCCGTTAGTAGGGCCCGTTGTCGTGCCCTCGGGCGAGGGTTGGCTGAGGGTTAAGGTTTCCCAAGTATTTAGTGAGGAGCCCCCGGACAGCTTTGAGGAGGGGGATATTGTGTGCCTCTACCTGCTGTACTACGGCGATAAGCGCATAAAGGTCGGAACCTCCCGTCTGGAGAACGCGGTCGCCAGGATGTTCTCCCAGGCGCCACTCGTCGCGGTGGTTGCCGCTGTTATTCAGCCGAGTAAGGAGCTGCCCCTCGAATCCCTAGAGGAAGCGGTCATAGCGCGCGCTAACGAGCTTGGGTTGCGCGGTGTGGAGTGGAGTAAGCCCCAGCTTAGCGAATTGGTAAACGCCTGGAACAGCCTTATCGGCGGTCGCGGTCAGCTATACGAGAAGCTCAAAGCCGCAAGGGAGACGGCGGAGCCCTTGAGTGTGCTGGAGAAGCTCGGAAAAGTTTGCAGAGTGGCTTGGAAAGTAGCCTGCGAGCATGGGGAGCCGCTTTACGGCTTTGCATGGCACTGGTTCATACCAGAGTGCCCGAGGAAGCCTCTGCCGCCGCCGCTACCAGAGGGCACGAAGTTAAAGGAGGGTGAGGAGATCCAGCTGAAGTTTCATCCAAACGGTCTTTTCAGCGTTCGCACGGGCCAGCTCACCATGGAGGGGGGGAACGAGTTTACGTGCGATTTCGGCTTCCTAAGCAAGTACGGCTTCGAGGTGATGCCTCATGAGTGAACTGTATTTACTTGGCTTTAAAGCCGAGATTTCTGCGCTGAGCAACGAGCTGTACGTGTACGACATCGCGGGCAGAACTGTTCTTGAAGTGAGGAGCCTCCTAAACAGGAGGGGCATCCCCAACGTCGTGCGCAGAGTGGAGGGCAAACTTTGCGTGGTTACGCCGAGTGAGTGCAAAGACCTGGGGGAGCCGATGCGCGTGGAGAGAGAGGTAGATAGCCATACTCTAGCCTCGCTGGCTAATTCCGCGATCAGGCTCAAACTACGCCGGGAGGGATGGGTAACAAGCTACTCCAAGATTTTCAACCCGGAAATATACGAAGACCTTCTTGGAGAGGGCGATGTGCGGCGCTACAGCGCTTACGGGGTGGCGGTGCATTACTACGATGGCTTAAAGTGCTACGTCGTCTCGGTCGACCCCGCCTTCAAGCTTGAGACATCTGTAACGCTCAACAGGCTTTCCGACGACGTACTTGAATCAGTTCATACTGTCAAGATACTTGGAGAACGTTACTCGTTCGAGCTACTAGGTATCGAGGATGGCTCTGAGGAGGCGGTAGAGCTGGCCCAGAAGACTGTGAAAACCCTGAGGAACATGCTCAAGCTACAGATAAGCGGCGCGGAGGAGAGGGTGGCTAAAGTGTATCCGTGGAGCAGGCAGCTGAGAGAGTTTCTCTCGGAGTACAATCTCTTGCTGAAAGAAACTAGGGAAGGGGGCGCATGGAGCTACGCCTACTTACCCACCGATGCACTCTGCCCCGTCCCCTCCTTCGAGAACCTCCGAGCGCTAGGTGTAGACCTGTCTAAGAAACCGATGTGGAAAACTCCCAATAAACGTTATGAAGAGGCGAAAGAATTTGCAAAGAACATCGAGGTAGCGGAAATCGGTGGTTTAGAGGTAAAGTTGCTGGATACGGAGCCTACTTTAGTAAATGCCCAAGAGGGGCTCACGCCGCTAGCTCAAACCCAGGGCGGGCAAACTGTTAGATTGGATGACGTCGTGGATCGTGGCGCGTGGGGGTCTAAGATCGCCCCTATACGAAGGGGGTCAGGGATACGTGGGGCTCTAATAAATGGGCACCCGGAGGTGGATGAGAAAACAGTAGAAAAGCTGAGGTGGCATTTAGAAAAGGTGCTAAAGGGGATCACGAAGGGACAGGCAAGCATTAAAATTGTCCGGGGAATCGACCAGATTGACAAGATTGAGAGGCCGAACTTCAATGTGGTAATCGCGGCAATCTACATAGGTCGTAGTGATCCGCGGTCGTATGCCGAGTTCGAGTATAGGGTTGCCAGCCGGGGGCACATCCCGCAGTACGTTGACGGAGATAAGCTGTGTGAGAGAATGCGTGGAAAGAGGGAATTCAGGATCGAAAACTACGCTTTTCCCATCGCGAAGGGGCTTGCCTTCAGAGCGGGCTGGCGCTACCTAAGCCTCACGCCGCCTTCCGAGCTTGCAGGCGCGCTCGTAGCGGGAGTTGATAGGACGTACGTGCGCGTGGGGAACGGTATGGGTCTGGGTGTGGTCCCGGTTCTCACGTCAGCCGACGGGCTCGATGTTAGCTACCTCGATCCGATAGTCGGCGGAGGGGAGGAGGAGATAGCTGTAGAGGCTGCTCGTAAGCTGAGGGAGCAGCTCGATAAGTCCAACGCGGATGCTCTTGTCTTGCTTGTAAATAGAGCGACCGTTCCCAGAGAGCTTGAAGAAGTTCTAGAAAGAGAGTTCGACAGGTACGTTTGCGTTTGCGTGACCAAAGATCACAGCTACCCCCGGCTGCTGAGAAAAGAATTTGACGTGTACGTTAACCCGGCGGTGGGGGACTACTGCGTCGTTAGCGAGAAAGATTCAGCGGGCGTTTACCTGGTCTCAGCTAGCGACTTAAGAAAATCTCGGGATAGAACTATAGAACCCCTGCTTGTACGCTGCATAATACGGGGGCTTGGAGTTAAGCCTAGAGACGTGCTAAGGTACGTGCTGAGCATGAACGCTTTGAACATAGAGGGGGCTTACTTCCCGGCATCGCTCCCGTGGCCGCTTCATCGGGCCGATAAGCTGTGTAAAAAGCTCTATAGCTTAACTTTGTACACTCGTCAAATCCCTACCGGTAAGGTGCTAGAACTCCTGTAGCGCGCGGGTAAGCCGCGGTGAGACGCGTCTCGATCTAACTGATGGAAAAAGTAACGGATGCTCACCCTCGAGACCCTGCCTAGCGCCCTCACGAACGCGCGACGCCGCTCCTCCTGCTGACCCAGCTCCTCAGTCTTAAATCTCCCTTCTATTGCGTTCCTCTGGGCCGCTTTAGACTACTTTGAGTAACGTTCGTTTATGTTTAAATACCTCCCTCTCCTTTCCGCTCCTCGGTGAGCCTTAGTGGGCCAGCGCGGGTGTACAGGTTTAGCTAGCGCCAAGCTGGAGAGTAGCTTGGCGCTCTGGGAGGCTGTGGAAAAAGCCTCTTCGATAGTGACAGAGTTCACGAGGAGCGCATGCAGTGAACTTGGTTTAGACCCTCAGGTTGAAGTCCTCCTCTCCTTTAACCACTTCTGCGAGGAGGATCTCGAGCGAATAAGAGGGGAGGAGGAGCACAAGAGGTTTCAGCGCGAGATCTGCGGGTACTACTACCCAGAGAGACGCCTCATAGTGCTCTCGCTCCCTTGCATTATCGGCAAGCCGGGGAGTAGCGGCTCTAAGCACAAGTGGGAAGAGCGATTAGCGGAGACTCTTGCCCACGAACTCGTCCACCACTGCCAGTTCACTCAAGGGCATCTCTGTGAAATCCACCTCAACCCGGAGCTAGCACTCCGGGTCCGCGAGGCCCTGCCCTACGAAGCAAGACCACACGAGGTAGAAGCCTACGAGAAGCAAGCAGAGCTTGCCCCGAAGCTTAAGAGCGTAAAAGGCTTCTACAAGGCTATCAGGTGCATCGAGCGGCTTTACTCGCCTGAGGCAGCAATCGTGCTAGCCGGGCCCCTCATCTTCAGAGTAAGGGATATCCTGGACAAGCATGTGAAGGCCTTCGCAGAAAGTTTTGTAGAACTAGCTGAGAAGGATGTTGCGGAAAATGTTCAAGATGTCGAAACAGTTTTGAAGAAACTGCTCACGTCAGCGCTGGCATTCCTCGGCAGCACTCATGTTAAAACTCTCCTAATCAGCAACGATAATGATGAATCTTTAACATATTTCTTCGTAACTGAAAAAGGCTTCGCTTTTGCTATCACATCAGATAAAGAGACCATTCTTGCTATGCTTGAACTCATTCTAAATAACCTTAGGCATAATTTACCTCTCTTCCTAAAGCCTGAAAGAAAGCCCACGCTGCTTGAGCTGAATACATCACAGGATCCGTTCGCGAGCCCGGCATTAGCGCAGTTGACGCTAAGCTACGACCATTTGCTGAGTGGGCGTATTGAGACGAGCGGCTTTAAGTACGAGGTGGGTGCGGTGCGTCAGTGCAGGGTGGCTCAGAAAATCTGTGAGGAAGCTTGTGGAGGATGGTCTGGGGAAGCGTCGCCTGCAGTAAGTATCACGGAGTTTGTGGCGTTGCTCCTCCTCATCGGGTGGAAGCCCGGCACCTCTGTCAAGGTAGAGCGGTTCAGAGAAACTAGCTGCTTCACAATGGCGCTCGAGGGTTCAAAGAGTTTAGAACAGCCTGAGTTAGTAATCTGCAGTGGTTTGAAAGTAGAGGATAGAGCCGCTGGGATTAGCATTGCGGCGAAGGATCTCGCTGAGAAGCTCAACGACGAAGCATTCCTTAAAGATATGGCCGCTAAACTCCTTAGAGCTCTGCAGAACACCAGCTGAGCTCGCGTTATTCTTTCTCACTGAAAAGTTTCCGATGCACCCTAAGCTTAAGAGTATGAAACCAACTAGCGCGTTGCAGCGCGCTTGCGGTGCACTCGAGGTCCTCCGGCTTCTGTCAGGGCTCTAGGAAGCGGTACCTGGTTTCGCCCGCCGCTTGGACGTCGAGCTCCCTGTTCCTCAGGATCACCGGGTAGCCCTCGGTGGCTTGACCCACGGCTAGGAAGTGCCTGGGCGGTAGGGCGGAGACCAGCCGCTGGAGCACGTCCGGCTCGAGGCCCGAAGCGGGGGCGACGTACTTCACGTCGTCGGGTAGGCTGAGGTAGAAGCAGAAGAGGTTGTCCG
>JAJHRM010000191.1 GCA_020832965.1 Thermofilum sp.
GAGGGGTCTGAGTCTATTACTGGGCTTCGAAGTGTTCCTAGATTCCTGTACGCCCAGCTCCACGTTTCGGCGTCCAGCGGCTCGGCAGTGACGAGTATGGCTTTCAGGGTGTCGTAGTCATGTTTCCTGTAGATTTCCGGGCTTTGCTTCGAGAGGACTCTTAGTGCACCCGAGGTTGTGAGAAGGATCGTTACAGCGTAGCTTTCAAGTATCGAGAACCACCTGTCCCAGCTTCTCCAGTCTGGGGCTCCATCGTACAGGACTATTGTTGCCCCGTTCATTAGGGGTCCGAGTGCTAGGTAGGTTACTCCCGTTATCCAGCCGGGCCAAACTGTGTTGAACAGTACCTCTAGTGGCTTGAGCCCTAGCCAGTAGGACGTTGCGTAGGCCTGTGTCAGGTAGCCTCCAGCTGGGAAGCTTACTGGCTTGAAGTCCTCCTCGTAGCCTGGGTGTAGGCCAAAAATCGTGTCTCCAGCCTCGACTATCCGGCTTTCTGCTGAGTAATTTTCGCGTAAAGCCTCGTCTAACGGGCATGCTTCTCGAAGAGTGGGAATCTTGAGACCGAGCCTGTTGGAGACGAGGAGCTTTGTAGCCGCGTTTGAAGCCTCAACTGCCTTCTTGACGTTTTCGAGGAGGCTTATCTCCTTGCCCCTACGCTTGTACCCGTCAACCGTGAAGATCACCTTTGGAGACCTGTTCTTTACACGTTTTGCAAGCTCGTACCAGCCGAATCCTGTGAAAACTGGCTCAAATGGCGCCCCTACGCGGAGAGATGCAAGCATGAATGCAACAGCCTCTGGGCATGGAGGGGCGTAGAGCAGTGTCCAGTCCCCCTTAGCTACGCCTTGAGCCTTTAGCCAGCCAGCGATCCTACCAGCAAGCTCGTCCAGGTGCCTGTAGGTCGATATCTCCACGTCCCCGTCCTCTGATTCATAGATGGTGGCAACCCTGCCCCAAACCGAGGTGTCCCTGTGCCTGCCCAGGACGTTCCTGTAGGGACTCAGCTGCCCGCCATCAAACCACTTTGCTCTTGGAGGCTTCCCGGAGAGAGCGCTAATCCAGGGCTTTTCCCATACGAGTGCCCTTGAGAGGTTTGCCCAGAAAGACACAGGGTCCCGGATACTCTCATGGTAGACCTTCTTGTACTCGGCTAGGGTCATCACCTTGAACCTTGCAATGGGTGGAACTACGCGCTGGGAACTCACATCATCCACCTACCTTGGCAGAACAGCGCACTGGCAGAACAACCTGCGTATAGAGGAAAGCAAGGTCCCTGAACTTGTAGCCAGCCTCGTGGTCAAAGCTGATGGGGATTGTTAGTGTAGGTTTAAGTGTCTTTACGAGTTCGGACGCCTCCTCGGGAGACATAAGGCTGGGTCCAAGCCTGAGAAGGAGGATATCGATCTTCTCCCCTAGGACTTCGTCTATGCTGCAGAGCATGTAGCTACACCCGTGAAAGTAAATGGTTATGTCCTCGATCTTAAAGAGATAACTGTAAAGCTCTTTTACGCTCGTGCCATGCTCCTCGATGCATGGCTTGCATCGAAAAGCCTTGAAGCTAAAGTTTTTCGGTTCTATGCTTAGCCCTGGAAGAGCATTCCCTGGATTTCCACGAGCGTTCCCCGCAGGGTTGCTGTAAAAGTAGTATCGACACTCATCAGGGCCAGGCACATCTACACAGATCTCGGAATTAATCTTTACTCCTTTCCCACTAATGTCCAGAATTAACGATCCATACTTTAATTTCACAAGAGTAAACCTCGATGTTTCACTTTAAATCTTTATTCCAGCGTGTGGCCAAGCCCCGCGGCTACACAATGCACAGCGACATCAAAGGCGGCTTAGGCATTATGGCGCGCGGGCTGGCAGCGCTGGGCATAGAGGCAGAGCCACCATGCACGATCACAACGAAAAAGCTTTTACCAATCCCTCTCAAAGACACTACCCATAACCCCGCGATAAGGCGAGGTAACAGGTGGCCCGCGCTGACCCAGCTAGTGTTTCAAGACCGCGTGCTTCTATGCATAAACTACGAAAACAAATAAAATAGCCGTCCCTGCTTCTTAAAGTGGAGAGGCAAGCGTGAAATGCCGATAGATAAAGAGGTTGTAAATGCTAGGATAGAAGAAATTTACGAATCCATTAACGAGTTGAAGAGACTTACCTCTAAAAGCTTCCTGGAGATGACGCTAGATGAAAGATATTCTATGAGATACAATATCATTGTTCTAGTTGAGTCGCTTGCCTCTATATGTCTTCATTTAGCCTTGGAAAACTTCGGAATAAGACCGAGGTCCTATTCTGAGTGCGTTAGAGAAGTATCGCAGAGGTTAGGCGTTAAATGCTATGGAGAGCTTGAAGCCCTCGTCCGTCTGAGAAACATGGTTACACACAGGTACTGGCTCGTAAAAGATGATCTAATACACAAAAATATCAAAAGCAATTTTGAGTGCGTTTTAGAATTCATTAGTAAAGTGAAGGAGCTGATTTCAGGATGAGTATCCGGTATTTCGAAGTCGACCTGGAACGCGTGACTAACACGGTTAGGAACATTTTAGAGAAATACGAATATATAGAGATAGCTGTTATTTTTGGTTCAGCACTTCGAAGATGCGTGGTTCGAGACATTGACATAGGAATTGTGTCTTCAAGGCCCTTAACCTTAAAAGAGCTGACCGAAATCGCCTCTCAAATAGAGGAAGTACTCCGAGTCGAGGTTGATATCATTCCCTTAGACGAAGCCCCCCCACCCCTGAGATTCAAGGCTCTAAGTGAAGGTGTAAGAGTATTAAATAGAAACTCCAGGAAATATCACTACATGCTATCAGAAGCCTTCATGGAGATAAATGACTTGGAGATTGCCCTGACACTCGCGCGCCAGCCATACTCCTACCCCCCTCAGGGTGCCCCAACCGGGCTCCACGCCCACCCGTAGGCAAGACGCTTCACCTGGAGCCGGGCCTCAGCGCGCGCAGGGGTCATATTGTGGGATCCCTGTCCTTCGGTTCTTTCCGGGCTGCATCCATATATGGGCACCGTTTAGGCTAACTATTTCGCTAACTTCTCCAATTCCTTCTGAGCTGCATCCAGACGTGGAAAGCCGCTCGTGCTTTAACAGTTAACAGATTCGTGGAACTATTACTCCTCTTGGCGGCTCGAGTATTCTGTGTCCCCCTACGTCTGTTTTTAAGAGTACATAGCCCTTGTATTTGGGGTGTTCACGTATCTCTCCAATGACTGTAGCGTTGGGGAAGCCGTTCTTGTGCAGCTCCTCGATGAGTTCTTCCGCTATGTCTGGTGCAACGGATAGGACTGCTACTCCTTCGCTTGCAAGGTATAGCGGGTCCACTCCGAGCATTTCCGCGAACCTCTTGACCGGGGGTCTTACGGGGATTCTGCTTTCCTCCACTACTGCTAGGAGACCGTTCTCCTTAACCCACTCATTCAGTATCGCTGAGAGTCCTCCGCGCGTCGGATCTCTAGCGGCGTTTACTTTTCCCGGGAACTTCTCGAAGACCTTGAGGAGGGGCGTCAACGGCTTGGTGTCACTCTTCAGCTGCCCTGAGGCGATTTCCTCCGCGTTTTCCATGCCCAACTGTGCCAGCAGGATGACTGCGCCGTGGTCGCCCAGGCTGTCTGTCACTACTATCTTGTCGCCCGGCTTTGGCTTGTCGACTATGGGGTTCTTTGCCACGCCTAGGCCCACGGTGGTGATTGCTATTCTGTCTAGCTGCCCCTTCGGCATCACTTTGAAGTCCCCACCAATGAGCGGTATTCCCTCGCCCCTCAAGACTGAGATGAGGGAGTCCACGATTTCCTGGAGACTTTTCAGCGGGAACCCTTCTTCAACCACGATCGCGTCGAGCATTGCTATGGGCTTTCCGCCCATCATCACTACGTCGTTTATCGTCCCGTGGGCTGCGAGGCTTCCGATGTTCCCACCGGGGAAGAATGGAGGGTTGACCGTGTACGCGTCTGCCGTCGCAACCAGGTATGCCCCGCCTGGGAGCGGGATGAGCGCGCCGTCGTCTGGGAAGTCTATCCCAACCCCTCCTTTAACCCTCCTGAGCTCCTCGTCCACCCTCTTGAAGATGAGCTTCTCGAGGAGGCGTAGCATCTCAACTCCACCCTGCCCGTCTGCAAGCTCTACTACTTCAGCGATCCCTCGCTCCATGACTACCGCTGAAAGAGTCGCCGCGCAGCTTTATTTATTTGATTCCCCGTGCGGTTTAGGAGTTTTCGCGCGTACCACGCTTTCATTTTTCAGACTCCCCTCGGCGCGCCCTCAAAATGTGTAGCGACTTCAATAGGAGCTTAGGCGTCGTGAGCAAGGGCATTGAGGGCGTTCGCGTAGAGGCGGAGCTGCCGGAATGCGTCGCTACGAAAAGCTTTTTGCTGGCACTCTTTAAGAGTAGAAACCATGACCCCGTGACAAGGCGGGGTAACGGGTGGCACACTGAGAATATGGGTTACGTAGTGGCTAAGGTCAAGATATATAACCCGAGGAATGGGCCGGGTGAGGAGCTCTAATTGCTGGTCGATACTGGCTCAACATACACCTGGATTAAACGCGAAAGACTAGTGAGGCTAGGCATCAAGAGCATGGGGAAGAGACCGTTCAGGACGATAAACAACAGAATTGTTGTGCGTGAAGTAGGGGAGGCAGCTATCGAGTGCCTGAACAGGAGGTCCATGACCGTAGTCGTTTATGCCGAGGAAAAGGACAACGAGGCCCTTGGACTGCATGCTCTGGAGGGGCTGGGACTCGAGGTTAACCCAGTAACTGGGAAACTGAGAGAGTCAGAGGCGATCCTCGCCTTGACCTCCATGCACCATTCATCTAGCCCAAGAACTCGTGTCATCCTCGCTGCGTAAATCCTTGTTTCCGCAGTGCAAAAACCTCACGCTTATCAAGCTGCGAGCCGCGCGCTCGAGCTATCGCTGCCTCAGCCTCTCCGCGATTTCCAGGATATTTTCCCTGAGCTGGACGAGTAGCAGGAGCTCGGGCTCGCCAGCTTCCCGCAAGATGCTCTTTAAAAACTCTACCTCCTCCCTGAAGCCCTCTGGT
>JAJHRM010000192.1 GCA_020832965.1 Thermofilum sp.
GCACCTCGGGTCGTCCCTCCTCCCGTTGATCGCCACGGGCACTACTGTGGGGTCGTTCCAGGGTCTTCGCTCCTCGTCAGGGTTCTTGTAGTCGTAGAGGTTGTTCACGAAGTAGAGGAGTAGCACTGGCTCGTCTCCAACCACCTTGTAGCCGTGCCAGTACTTGCCCGGTACTCTCAGCACCTGCGGCCTCCTCGAGGAAAAGACTACCTCGATAAGGTGCCACGCGCGAGCTAGCGCCTGAGAGATGGGCTAAGATGACCGAGGAAGAGAGGAGGAAGCTGGTCGAGAAGGTGCAGGGCTTGTTCCAATCATCGATAGTGGCAGTAGAGGTTATGGCTTACTTGACTCTGCGCCTTCGTGAGGCTCTGAGGCTGGGGTGAGAGGCCGCTTCGATTAACACAGCTCAGCGGCGCTGAAGCTTGTTTTACGCAAGCGTTGAATAACATTCAAGCACGCAGCGCATGCTGGCGATAAGCATATTTCTCTGCTTTGCCACGAACAAAACGCCCGCGAGATTCAACAGGGGTATTCCGATGAGCGGCCTGGAGGGAAAGTTGCTGGAGATTCAAGATTATTGGCTTAGGGAGGCGAGGTCGAGGGCGGGGGAGTCGCTTAGGAACGTTGTCAGCGGAGTGCTGATGCAGCTGTACGTGGAGCCGGGGCAGTTCATCCTTGAGTTTCTCCAGAATGCTGAGGATGCTCTGATGGAAGCCAGGAAGAAGGGGCTGGTGAGGGATGAGGAGGAGCGCTATTTTAAGATTGAGCTGTACAAGGACAGGGTTGTCATAAGTCACAATGGTAAGCCGTTTGACGAACGCGACTTGGAGGGTCTCTGCGGTATAAGGAGTAACAAGAAACCGTCCATGGGCTACAAGGGGTTCATAGGGATTGGATGGAAGTCGGTGTTCCTTGTCTCGAACAGGGTAGAAGTGCACTCTGGGGGGTTATCCTTTGAGTTTAACAGGGATTACTGGAGGAGCGATCTTGCGAGGGGGCTGCTTGATAAGTACGGGCTTAAGCCCGAGGATGTCATCTGGCAGTTAACCCCGATACCCATACAGCCAACAACGCCCATTTCCAAGGAAACAAAGTTTGTCGTGTACTTGGATGAGGCAAGATACGAGGATGTTGCGCGTACCGTGAGGGAGCTGGGCCCATCGCTTTTCCTTTTCCTAGATAGTATAAATAAAGTGAAGATCGAGAATCATGTTGAAGGAAAGAACAAAGTTATAGAATGGTTTGTTAAAAGTGAAGAAGAATTTGAGAATGCCAAAGTTAGGAAAGTAAATACGATAGTAGCTGAAGATGGTATTAGCACATCTCATAAGTTCATAGTTTTTAAGAAAGAGTTTGAAGTACCTGAGGATGTCAGAAAGGACCCAGTAACTGTGAACGCGAAAAGAGGCGACGTCGTCAAGAGAGAGGTGGCACTGGCTTTCTCGCTCGATCCAGCCACTGATGATCTCAGGCCGCTCGAGGAGAAGCAGCAGTTCTGGGGGATGTACTCCTTCCTCCCGCTATACGAGGTTAGGACAGGGCTCAGGTTCCTAGTGCAGGCTGACTTCATAGTTCACCCGGGCAGAAGGTACCTGCACGTCGAGGCTAGGTGGAACAAGTGGTTGATGGAACGTGCAGCAGAGCTTGTGAGGATAGCTGTAGAGTATTTGCGGAAGAAGTACAAGAAATCTTACCTTACGGTTTTTGCGTACCATAGGCTTGAAGAAGAAGTTTACAGAAAACTAATAGAGCCCACTATTGTGTCAACAATAAACAAAATGCTTTCAGATCCAATAGTTTTGTGCTATCGGGGTCACGAAGTTAAGCTTGGCAATGTTGTGAAAGCTTCCGAGGAGATATTTGAGCTGATAAAGCGTGGGCTATTTAATGAAGATGATTTGAAGTGTATTTTTGAAGATGAAAAGCACATCTTAGACCCTGACTTTAAACTTGGGGAATATTCTTACCGTGTCCAACATCTGGAGTTGCCGGATATCCTAAATGAGAAGCTTATCATAGCTAAAATGGAGAAGAATTTCGAGGAGACTATAAAATTCTTAAGTGAAGTCTATAAAATGTTATACAATAAATACAAAAATTATAGGTATGTAATTCAAAATAAGGAACTTGTTTTAACCTCTTCCTTACGCATAAAGCATGCAAGTAACGCTTACTTGCCCGTGTTTGATCAGAAGGTTGAAGAGTGCTGTAAGAAATACCCGAAAGTGGATGAGTACCTGAGGTCTCTCGACTTTGTACACGAGAAGCTGATTGAGAGCTTAGGGGTCGAAATTCTCAAGTGGCTTGGTGTGAGGGAGGTGGGCTTGAAGGAGCTCGTTGAAGGAGCTCTCTTAAGGGAGATTTCAGTTGATACGCCTCCCAGGGGGGTGGACGAGCTCCTCGCAATCTCGCTTCTTGCCAAGGTGTCTGGTGTCGTTCTGGAGAAGCCGGTATGGGTTGTGACCGTGGATGGGGGCGTTGAGAAGTCGAGCGAGGTTTACTACCCGGTGAAGGGAGTGAGATCTCTTAAGGATTACAGAGAGATTATGGAAAAGCTGGGGTTCAAGGTACTTGACATTGATAAGTATCTTAGCTACGACGCGGATGAGGAAGGCTGGAGGAGCTTTTTCTCAAAAGTGGTTAAGGGAGCAGAGTTCGTTGAGTGGGTTCAATATGGTGGTTATTATTACCGAGCACCGCATTGGGATTACTGGGAGATATTCATAAGAATAAAGAAAGCTTTAGAAACATCTCCTATTGAAGATAATATCAGGCTTATAAGGTTCCTAAAGGGGTTGTATGATCTGGGGTTTAAAACATACCTAGAGGAGGCGCATTGGAAGAGTCTCGCGCCGTTAAAGCTAGTCACCGATGAAGGGATACTTGCAGACTCGGATCGCTGCTTTCTCCACGATGAATACGGTCCTAAGGAGAAGTGGGCTAGGTGGCGGGATGAGGAGTTCCCGGTGGGACCCTTTGTGAGTCCTAGGTACATCGATGATCCCTCAAAGATCTCTTCATGGCGGGATTTCTTCAGGAGTCTGGGGGTTAGGGAGGAAGCGGGGACTGAGCTTGTGGATAGGTTTGCCGAATGGTTTGTCGAGAGGAAGCTTGCAAGCAGGGGCTACAGGGTTGTGAGCAAGGGGGAGGAAGGCTGCGACATACGGGCCGTTAAAGGCGGCGAGGAGGTGTACGTGGAGGTTAAAGGGAGAAGGGGCGAGGAGCCCGACGATGTTAAACTCACAGAGCTTGAATCACAAGCAGCTCACAAGTACGGTGAGAGGTACTGGCTTGTTGTCGTAGTAGGTATCCCGAACAACCCTAAGGCTCTCGTGCTGAGGGATCCAGCGCGGTACGGGACTGAGGTCGCCATTCCCGGTAGGAAGCTTAAGGAGTGCAGCGAAGAGCTATAAAGGCAGAAACTGTCAAAACTTTCCCTCATTTTTCTCGCGCGGCCCTGCTCTCTGCTTTCTCGGTTGAAGCGTTACCTCGGGCGGCTGGCTGCGCGCTGCTTGGTTCTCGGTGGTCGGTCGCGGCTTGTGCGCTGTAGGTTTTCTTTTACGAGCTTCGCGCACGCCCCGAGCGAGTTGTAGCCTTTCTCGAGGGGGTGGGTGTCGGTGTTCCAGCGCTTTAGGCCGGAGTTTCTGAGCGTTGCCCGGGTTCTCCAGGGGTTGGGGTGGCTTCTGGGGCTCCTCGTAGGCTAGGAGGGGCCATCGCGGGTTTCCCCCTCCCTCGGTGCTCTCGGGCTCCAGCATGCCTGTGCTGTTCCGACCTGCGCGTATATGCGCTTAGCGCGCTGCAGGCCTAGTCAAGGAAATATAGGTGTAATTTACGGCGCGCGTTACCGTTATCGATGTTTCATCGGTCAGCAACCTTATTAGGAGACGCCTGGAGAGAGGTAGGTGGGTGGAGGTGGGGTGAGGGTTAGCTACGACCCGGAGGCGGACATACTTTACATGGTGATTAGGGAGGGTCCCGTAAAGGACACTGTGGAGGCGGAGGATGACGTGTTCATTGAGATTGCGGAGGACGGAAATGTGGCGGGGATAGAGATATGGAATGCTTCGAAGAATGTTTTAGAACCAATCGTGAAGGTGCTCTCGGCAAGGATTAGAGAATCTCTTGAAGTGGCTGCCAAGTGGTAAAGAATGGCTAGATTACGCGATAGGAAGCGGGGGATAGCTTAGCGCGTTATGTGTCGTAGCGCGCGCCTGCTCTCGCCAAAGCGGCGCTGAGGTCGCACTAACCGCTTCCGCGCGCTGAAGAGGATCGCGTTTACCGCAAAGCCTAGCGGGGTGGGTGAGGTTGATGCCGTTACGTTGGGTGGAATCGTGGAAGGCGCGGTGTCGGTGGGGATGCGGTTCTCAAGACGAGTTGCGGGGGGTTGCGAGTGCGATGTGACCCTCAACGATTACGAGCACGTGAGGCTGTTCGACGGGGTGCTCTTCGAGCACCACGCTTACGCCGCGGATCCCCGCGCACCGAAGGCGCTCCAACTTTTCAGGAAAGGGTTCGGAGGGTAAGCGGTTGAGCGACAGCGAGGTGGCCCTCCTCGTGATGGGCTTGATGCTGAGGAGGCTCGACGACCTCAAAGCCTACGTGGACAAGGGTTTCGCCGACTTGAAGGAGTACGTGGACAGGAGAGTGGATGATCTGAAGAGCTACGTGGACGGCAGGTTCGCCAGCGTCGAGAAGCGGCTCGACGACTTGAGGGGCTACGTGGACGGCAGGTTCAACGCCGTCGAGGGGAGGCTGGACACCGTCTACAGCGAGGTCTCCTCGATCAAGACGGACATCATCAAGATGATGAGGGAGCTCCTCGAGAGAGCGTACGGGAGGAAGGGCTGAAGCCGAGCGTTTTCGCGCCGGCTCCGCGCCTCGGGCTTGGCTTAGCCCTCCTTCTGCGCGAGGCCTCGACGGCAGCCGCGTTGGAGAGGGTTTCCGGGGCGCGGCCCGTGGGCCGGTGTGCCTCGTGCTCGCAGTCAAGGAAATATACCTGGGGGTGTGCTTGCAGCTGGGAGCATGAAGGGTGTGCTCCTGCACGGGGGCTTGGGCACGC
>JAJHRM010000193.1 GCA_020832965.1 Thermofilum sp.
AGACTTAGTAATTTAACTTTGCTACTCACAATGCACACCCAAGACTTAACGCGCACCCTGCAGAGCTACTGGCTACGAGCATTTCTGGTTGCACCTGCTCCTGCGCGCGTTGTGCTCACAGTTTGCCGCGACGAAAGGCGGGGCGGCGACAAGCGCATAAGCGCTAGTCACACGGCTCCACGCTGTATGTTAGAACCTTGAACCCTGACTCAGCTAGCTGCTGTACCAGGAAATTTAAGGCCTGTGCTGGCTCGCTCCTGAAGAGAATGTATTGCTCTAGCAGCTTTCTGCCCGTTTCCGGCTCTTCGCTTACCTTCCAAAGTACGTGTGCCCGTTTATCGGCTGAAAAAACTCTCATTATCAAGCACAACTGCTTCCCGCTGTTTTTTTCATTGCAAGCAAACAGGTACTCGCTGAACGGCGTCATTCTCCTGCTATTTGCTGAGTTGTAGTACTCAAGCACTTTGTCTTTTGGTAGCTCGAAAACCTTAGAGTTGCTGCCTGAAAGCATGTTCTTCACCTCTCTTAGAACCACAGCGTCGAGAAATTCATCGTAAGTCGCATAGTCTTTAATGGTATAGAGCGGTATCTTTACTCTCTGTACAGCTAGCTGCGAACCACTCGCCTGGTCCCTGAACACGAGTTTTGCCATGTGAGGAACGCCGCTAATCTTAGCGAACTTTAGCTCGGATCGATGAGCACATTTGCGGCAGAGGGACCATTTATCAGGTATGTGAACTACCTTCCCGCAGCCTAAGCACCTTTTCCATACGCCGTTGACGAACCTCCACTCAACCCTCACTTCCCCAGTATCGGAAACATCTATTACCGCGTAATTCCCTATGGATTCTCCACTCTTTAATAGCCTGTCAAGCCTCGCAGCATTCACATAGACGACTCCGTTGTGCTCAACGTCTAAGCCGCCATAGCTATGGCTATGCCCGAAAACATGGACTCTGGGCCTGTAGTGGTCTACCAAGTAATTTATGTCGACGACGCCTGCATGTAGAGACCTGTGATTACTGTCAATGAGCTTTCCCTTATCAAGTATACTGAAGGGTGGGTAGTGTGTAATGAGAACAGTGACCCTGACTGCGCCAGGTAACTCGTAGGGCTCAGCAATCCTCCCGTGACCTACGAGAGCTATGTTACCGAAGAGCAGTGGACCAACCTCGTCAAGGTCAACCACGCTCCTGTCACCGCATGCTCCCTCTATATCCCAGTTACCCCTGACATAGTAAACAGTCTTTTTCAGCGAGGAAGAAATTTTCCGCAAAATTCGACACATACTTCCCGCTCTTTGAGGATTGCCAATATCCCCAGCTGCCACCACGAAGTCGTAGGGCAGATTTTCCCGATGCATCCACTCAATAAACCTATCCACTAGGTCCTCCTTGCCATGCACATCGGATATTGCCAGGAAGCGTATCCTTGCCACTTACTTCTCACCTGTGCGCCAAGCATCAGCAAAGAGTAGACAGGGCTAAATTTATAAAAATCCTTTGTTTGCTAAAAATCTTTCCCAACACGCGCTACAGCAGGCTGCAAAGAAATACCTATTCTGGGTTACCGGCAAGATACCTCAGAGATGGAAAGTGCCCCTCAGACAGCCTGAAGTTCAGCATAGGCAACGATGAGGAGATTTTCCCGAGGCACCTGTTCCAGAAATATTCAAAGCGGCTTACGACACCGGATACGGTAAGCTGCTTGACACCCTAGAGTTCGAGAAACGGCTAGCGCAAAAACACAGCATACAGCCAAGAGGACCAATGCTACGCAGGCTACTCGAGCTCGCGGAAAACCACCAAAAGATTTAAACCCCAATAAAGATAACCAAACCCTTGGAGGGGGGCCCCGGTCGTCTAGCCCGGTCAACCTGCACGGCCGACAGGATATCGGCCTCTCGAGCCGAAGATCCCGGGTTCAAATCCCGGCCGGGGCACCACTCGCGGTTGATAGAGAGGTTTATATTGGTGTAGGAGAAAAACGTCACGATGATGATGCTCGAAAGGACGGATATGTGATGAACTCGTGCAGGTCTGACGTAATGGCTCTTAACATGCGCCACCTGTTACCCCTACCTTTTTCACAGGGTTATGGTTTTATCGTTTTTACTCCTTGCGCGTGCCCTCATCTCCGCCTTGTTGGTGGCGGCCTCATCGCAGCCCCGGTGTTGCGGTGGGGGCGCTCTGGGGTCATGGGTCGTTTCCTCACTCCCTCCTCGGTCCCGCGCGGGAGCGCCTGGAGGCTTGGATGCATGCTCCGCCCCCAGGTGAACGGTGCTAGTAGGTGAGCACGTTTCTGTGCCTCTCTAGCCACTCACTGAAGGCTTCTATGATCCTCGTATCCATCGCCGTGCTGTCGTCTAGCGCCTCCATCACCATCCCAGCAAAGTAGGCGTAGATGAGGTTGTACTGCACCCCTTTGTCGCGGTCCCACCTTATACCGCGCGCCTCAGTAATATTTGAAGTTTTTAACTGGAGTTTATATGCATAAACGGCATGCTATTTTCGAAGAGCATGACCCTTAGAATAGGATTAAATGGTTTCGGTAGAATAGGCAGAAACTTTCTCAGAGCAGCACTGAGGAATGAAGAGTTCTTCGAGAAGTTTGAAGTTGCAGCGATTAATGATCTCGGCTCTCCGAAAATGCTGGCTTACCTTTTCAAATACGACTCAGTCTTTGGCAGGCTCCAGAACAAGGTTGAAGTGAAGGACAACAAGCTAGTAGTGGATGGACATGAAATGCTCATCCTTAACGAGGCTAGCCCAGAAAAACTACCCTGGAGGGATTTAGGAGTGGATGTGGCAATGGAGGCAACTGGAAGATTCACGGACAGAGAGAAAGCAGCTCTTCACCTGAAAGCAGGAGCAAAGAAGGTAATCGTTACTGCCCCCTCTAAAGGAGCGGATGCCACGATTGTTATGGGTGTGAATCACCACGTGTATGACCCGAAAAAGCACGAGGTAATATCCAACGCCTCTTGCACCACTAACTGTCTAGCTCCCGTGGTCTATGTTCTGCTCAAGAACTTTGGGCTTGATTGGGGGTTCATGACTACTGTTCACGCGTATACGAATGATCAAAGAGTCCTGGACCTAATTCACCCCGAAGACTTCAGGAGGACACGTGCAGCTGGACTAAACATCATTCCCACGACAACAGGAGCTGCGAGAGCCTTGCACTTAGTGATCCCCGAGGTTAAAGGGAAGCTCGACGGAATGGCTATGCGTGTGCCGGTAGCCGACGGCTCGGTGGTCGACTTAGTCGCGCAGATCGGGAAGGAGGTGACGAAAGAAGAACTCGACGCCGCCTTTAAAGAGGCCTCGGAGACCTATTTAAAAGGGATACTTGAGTACGTTGAAGACCCAATCGTCTCCTCAGACGTAATCGGTAATCCTCATTCCTCAATATATGACTCTCAAGCGAGCATGGTGCTTGGGGGAAAGAGCAATAAGGTCAAAGTCGTTGCCTGGTACGATAACGAGTGGGGCTTCAGCAATCGCTTGGTGGATCTGCTGTTGTACATGAGTGAGCGGGGAATCTAATCAAAGTATTTTTCATCTTTTTTACTGAAGATTATTTTCCCAGAGCAATTTATCTCGATTATTCTGTGGAAGGGTATGAATTTTTCCCCACCCTCTTCTGCGAGAATAACTACTCCATCGCGGGAAACCCTTAACACCTGTTCTCCGCTAAACACGTCTGTTTGTGAGAAATGTCCGCGGGAGATAAATTTTACTGAGACAGATTTTTTATCCATTGATTTATCCCAGAGTAGTCGGTTGAAGTATTCACGCATCGGATTTTTCAAGGGAATACTCACGATCTCTATACAGCCCACTGGAGCTAAAATATCTTTTCAGCGCGCCGCGCTGAGGAGCACTCTAAAACCCTGACGTGCCAGAGGTAACTTGGAAAAGAACTATGCATACGGCTCTTATATCGTAAGGTTTAAGAGTAATGCTAATGTGATAGCTGGGCGATGAGAAAGCTTAAAGATTATCTGGAGGTCTTCAAGTTTAAGCAGACACTGCTATTACTGCTTACTGGAATTTGCTCCTTTATAGGGGGATCAAGGGTAGCAAGTAAGCCATTCAGTGCTTCAACGCTTCTTGCAGTTGCACTGTCAATGTTTCTTACAATTTCCGGCACGACTGGCATCAACATGGTTCTAGATGCTGACATCGACACTGTAATGTTTAGAACAAGGAATAGACCAATCCCGGCCAACAGGCTAAGCAAACGCGAGACGGCAACCGCTAGCATCGTGTTACTAGTGCTAGGCCTAATGGTTTGTCTGCTTGTTAATCTCTACGTGGCTGTTGCAGGGCTTCTGGGCTTCCTCATAGACATTGCTGTCTATACTTGGCTACTAAAGAGGAGGAGCCCGTGGAGCGTGGTTTTTGGAGGCTTTGCTGGCGGAATGCCCGCTCTAGGCGGGTGGGCAGGTGCAACGGGTAGTTTTGGTCTTGGCGGCTTAATGCTTATGCTTTTAGTAGCTGTTTGGAGCTCCCTGCACATATGGACACTTTCCACCTACTACATCGATGACTACCGGAAAGCGAATGTACCAATGTTGCCTGCTGTTTATGGGGAAGAGGTGGGTGTTAAAGCATCGCTAATTGTATCTTTAATAGTCCTAGCAATATCTGCTATGATTTTGTCCTTAGGCTTAATACCTCTATACGGCTTTATTGCAGCGATAACACCCCTGCTTGCCGCGATTGTAATCCTGGCTTCCTCGCTGAAGAGGGGGGATTACAGAGAAGGGTCCTTTAAAGCATTTAAAATGGTTAACGTGTTTACGGGCTTGTTCTTCTTGCTTCTCACGCTACCTTAACTACTATGGTAGTACACGGACAAATTGTATTTCAGCATTTTTGAGTAATCTCTCTTGAACCAGAACTGCCCATAAATGTTTTTCCCATTGAGGACATGTGGCAGCCAGACCTTATCGTCTTCCCACATCGAATCGTAGGGAATTTGGTCGATCCCAAACCATTGTGGTAATGCCTCCTCTGACGGAGATGGCTTCCCCTTAAACTTCCTTGAG
>JAJHRM010000015.1 GCA_020832965.1 Thermofilum sp.
GACAGGAACATCCCGGCAATCATAGACAGGGTTATTGAGCACTTGAGGAATGACCACCCCCACCTGTGGGCGGAGGCTTCTAACGTCGGTTTAAAGCAGGTGAAGCGCGAAGTAGTAATGCTCCTGGAGGAAGTTAGGAGAGAGGCTACTGAGGCAGCGGCGCGCGCACCCTCATAGCGCCCGTCATCTTTGGTCGGGGTGCCCCTCACCGCGCCCCAGTTGTTGCCCTGGGGTGCTCGGGGTGTCATGGGGTCTACTCCTTAGCGCGCGCGAGTATCAGCACGTTCACGCCCCGCCTGCGAGCCTTCCTGACGAGCCTGCGCACCCTCGCAGCAAGCTCTTGGACGAATGCTTCGTTGAGCCTCCTCTCCCTTGCTCGGGTAGCCTCCGCGAGCTCCTCAGCCCTCTCAGTCGTCAGTGCTTCCAGCACTTCCCGTGGGAGGATTTCTGACAGCTCCCGCCTAACCTCCTCACTAGGCTTGTCCGCGTAGCTCTGAAGCAGCTTCGCAACCCCACGCCTATACCCGTGGTTCGGAGGCCTGAGCTTCTCGAAGAACCTGAGCGAAACCTTCACTGCGTAAGCATCTATGTCCCATGCAGCGAGCGCGAAGCCGTAGGAGCTGTTCTCGTCCAGGGTTATAACTCGGAGGGGCAGAGCAAGCGCTGAGTAAACTGCGCGGCGAGCGATGATGCGCACGAACCCTCGGCGGGTGACCTGCAGCACGAAGCCCGGCCTCGGCTCGAGGAGGTTCTCCCAGACCAGCGTCCGGCAGAGGCTCGTAGAAAGCCCCTCAACGACTCCGTAGCTAGGGATGCGCAGCTCGCGCCTGCGCAGGTCGATGACGCACGGCGCGTTCTTGTTGCCGCGCTCGGCGCCGTCGGGCATCGCGAACCGCACCAGCAGCGTTGCTGCTGGAGGGTTGGGCATCGTCCGCCTGCCAGCTTCCTCGCGCATCTCCAGCACGTTCTGCTACTCTTTGAGCCACTCATCCCTGTAGCACAGCGCTCCCTTCGTCCTAGCCCTCCCACTAGTGAAGTCCCTGAGGAGTTGCTTAAGCTCCTCTAGGTTCTCGCTGCTAACGCGCACCCTGAAGACCCTGAACCCACCCCTCAAACCACCACCCTTCTCCGCACCCATGTTCTCACTCTCGCGTTACCTCAAGCCCCGGAATCCCCTGCTGGCTCAGCCCCTCAGGGTTTTCCTCCCCAGCCGCCTTCCCGGGCATTTCTAGACACGCCGTGTGAGCTCCTCACAATAAAAAGCGTTGTCGTTGGAGTAGACCGAAAGTAAACATGGATAAGCCGGTAACTGCTCATGCAAGCACCCCCGCGCCAGCTCAGCATGCGGAGGGAGTACCTGGGCTCCTGAGGCACATACTCGAGGGCAGGAGGGGGGACGCGTGGAGGACGTACAGGGAGGCTGCCGTGGCTGCGCTGGAGATGGTGCCGATGGTGGCCGTGCACGGGTGGATCCCAAACCTCTACATCATGTAGCACGCCAAAACGAAACCGCTCCGCCCAGGAGGGCTAAGCTTGCTGGAAAAGTGTGAAAGGATGCGGGAAATATATGAAGATTTTTAAGAAATATGCACGTAAATGGATAAAAAATTATCATTTTTTGAAGAATTTTTTGAAGTTTTGCAAGCGCGCAACGCGCCCGCTGGAGATTGAGCAGGAAATTGATTCAAAGGCATATAGAAGCTACGAGGTGGGGATAGCTCTCGACAGCGCGCAGCGGAGGGAGAGAGCAAAGCATAAATTAGCATCTTGCGGTCCTTCCCGAGAGAGGCATGGGCGTTAAGGCTATTGCGTTTGCCTCGAAGCTTCACGGGGAGAGCTATTATGGGGGAGTCTTCGAGGCGCTTCGCGGCGAGCTTGAGAGGTTTGGAGCAGAGGTTTGCCCTGAGGTCGTGACTAGCGATGAGGATGCCCAGAGGGTTGCAAGCGAATTTGCAGACCCGGTGGTGATTGCTCTCGTGCTGACCGGCGGCGTCAGCAGGCAGATTCAGGGGTTCGCCCTGCTTAGTCGTGTAAGGGCTTTGAGCCTAGTTGCTCATGGGGAGCATAACAGTTTGCCTTCTGCGATTTCGGCTAGGGCCGCACTGGAGGAGAAGCGGGTCGGGTCAACAATATTCTTTTGCAGGAATGCTTCCCGAGAGGAGTGCAGGGGGACCGTGATTCGTGCGGTAAATGTGTCGAGGGCTGCTTATAGGGTCATTGGGACGAGAGTTGGACTGGTGGGCCCAAGCTCCCTCCCACCGGAGTCTGCAGTGTTTCAAGAGAAGTTTGGCTGGAGAGTAGAGCTGATCCCGCTTGAGGAATTCGACTCGCTAGTTGAGGAATTGAGGGGGCTGAGCGCCGGGGAGTTTGCCGTAAAAATCTCCGGTGTGGAGGGTCTCAACGACGAGAGATGGAAGCTTGACCGCGTGGCTCCAGTATACCTAGCTATGAGGAGGCTCTTCGCAGAGAGGGGGCTAAGCGCAGCAGCGGTGGACTGCTTCCCCTACCTCGTAAAGCACAGGGTTACGCCATGCCTAGCAATAGCGGTCCTAAACTCAGAGGGCCTCTTGACTGCCTGCGAGGCAGACCTGTACTCAGCCCTCCTAATGCTTGTCTCGAGAGAGCTCACCGGGTCAGCTGGCTGGATAGCTAACCTGGCATGCCCCACAGACAGGGGCGTACTCTTTGCCCACTGCACAATCACACTTGACATGGCGTGTGGCGCCAAGCTTACAACGCACTTCGAGAGCGGCTACCCTGCAGCTGTTACGGCACAACTCAAACACAGCGATGTAACTCTTGTGGCAATCGACAGAAAGCTGTCTAGCCTGTACGTGGCGCAGGGGAGGGTGCATGCATCCGGCTTCATCAGCAGTGCGGCTTGCCGTACGCAGGCAGAAGTAAGCCTCAACCTCGATCCAGAAAGGCTGGCTCTAAAGGCCCCCAGAAACCACCACCTCTTAATGCCGGGGAAAGTCGCCAAGGAGCTTTACCACATCGCAAAGCTACTAAACCTGGGATACGTTGAATACTCATAGAAATGCCGAGAGACGGTTCATGCGCGCGCATCCTCATTTCCGCCTAGTTGGTGGCGGCCTTGCTGCAGCCCCAAGTGTTGCTGTTGGGGCGCTCCGGGGTCATGGTCTGTTACCTCACGGCAACTCATCCCCTCATCGGTCCCGCGCGCTGGAGCACCTAGAGGCTTGGATCCTGCCAGGCCTTCGCCCCCAGGCGAACGGCGCTAGTAGGCGAGCGCGTTTGCGTGCTCCTCCAGCCATTCCCGCAAAGCCTCGAGGACCTGACTTCGTGCACGTGACAGTCTTCATCCCTGGTGCTGCGAAGTGAAATCGCATTTTTCCCTCTTTTTCTACTTTTTCCATCCCGTAGCGCGCGTCAGTTCATGAATGGACTATCACACTTCAACACTCGGCAAATTCATCATTCGTAGCTATTCGAACCTCCACACTTATATGGATTACTGGTGCAGACTAGAAAACGAGCCTTAAGGTGAGCAACTAGGTGTCCAGTTTTACTGCTAATAGTCTTAGCGCGCTGTAAGAGAGGAAAAAGATAGTTTCGTGTTAGTGAGTATTTATTGTCTTATGTTTTTATTCCTAGCGCGCGCGCTATGCGCTTTAGGAGTTTCCCGCGGAGGCGGCTATTTTTATCCTTCTGAGAATGTGGGATTCATGTGTACTTTAGTCCTTTGCAAATGTCTTTGCTGTCTCCGGGGAAAAATTTATTTACTATTTTTAGTAGTATCATTAGCTGTTATGATCGCGTTTGTGTGGGACTTTGATGGTGTTGTCGCTGAGACTCCTCACGAAAAGGCATGGGAATTGGCATGTAAAAAGTGCGGGATAAGTGGATTCTCACATGACTTTTACAGTAAACATGTTTCTGGTAGGCCAAGACTTGAGGGTGCCAGGAACATTTTGGCAATGCTAGCTGGTAAAGAGCCCAGCAACTCAGGCGTGGAAAGATTTGCCTCGTTAAAGACTAGAATTTACTTGGAGCTCCTGGAGGGGGGCGAGTACAGGCTCAGGAGGGACGTTATTAGCTTTATTCAGCAGGCTAGGCAGCGCGGAATCGTTCAGGTTTTAGCGTCTGCTTCAAAGAACGTCTTTAGGCTTTTCGAGATAGTACGCATGAGAGAGGGGCTGGACTTGGCTTCCCTCTTTGACTTGGATGTCAGCGGGTCTGGTGCATCGAAGCAGGAAGTTTTCAGGAATGCTATTGAGAAGTTGAGGTTCACGTATTCTGGGAGCGTGAAGTGCATTGTATTTTTTGATGATGCTCCTTCAGGTGTAGTTGCAGCCAAGAATCTTCAGCAAGTAGCTGTTGGATGCTTCTCGAAGGAGCTTTTAAAGTATGGGGCTGACATTGTTATCGAAGACTTCTCCGCACTGTCACTTCAGGGTTTTCTCGAGGAATTGGGGTGTGGGTTGTGATGGAATTTGTGTTCTCGGGGAGAGAGAGGAGCGTTAGAGAGATTGCGACTCTTACAACGCTTTCAAACGGCTTTCTAAGCGTGAGAGGGGACCCCGAGGTGGCCAAGTCTGATCTTGGGACATTTGTCTCCGGCATTTACTGCTACGCCCCTGTGTTCTACAGGGAGCTAGTGAATCTCCCCAGGATAACCCCCGTCTACTTGAGCATTGATGGGGAGCCCTTTCGGCCTCTTTACAGTGAAACTCTCGTTAGGCTTGATGCTTTAAATGGTGTTGTCCACTTTGAGTCTATACTCGCCTCAAGCGCGGGTAGGCTGGAGTATCGAAGCTTGAGAATTGTGCATAAAAACTATAAGGGAATTTTCGCCCAGAAGTTTAGTGTTAAGCCTATCGATTTTTCTGGAAGGATTTGCATAAGGGCGCCTATTGAGACATCGGTATGTAATAGGTCTGCTCTGCCTGAAGTTCACGTCAGGCTCTTTAAGGTAGTGGAGGCGGCAAGCTCTGGTCAGCCATATCTCCATGTGAGAACTCCGGATGATGCGTATGATGTTTACTTTAAAATGCTCTTTGAGCTTAACAGGGCACGTGTACGAAACTATGTTGATGAAACGGAAGTTGGATCTGTGACGTGCATTGATGTTATCCCTGGAGAGGTAGCTAGCGGGGTGAAGAAAGTAATTGTAGCTAAGAGCAGGGAAACTCTTGAAAGAGACTCTGAGATTGCGGAGGCAAAAAGTTTTGAAGAGCTTCTTGAGACTCATAAATGCTCGTGGCAGGACGAGTGGAGGCAGCTCGGCTTATCAATTAAAGGTGACGAGGAATTTGCCCGTTACCTATACTTCAACACCTTTCACTTGCTACAGCTGTATGACGAGCTTTCGGATGCATTTCTCCTACCAGCCAGAGGCTTGCATGGGTACGGCTATAGAGGGCATGTTTTCTGGGATGCTGATATTTACTCGCTTCCCTTCTACCTTTTCTTTAAACCCTCTGCAGCTAAAGCACTGCTGAAGTATAGGTGTCGCTGCTTGCCTGCAGCAATCGAGTACGCGGCGAGAAGCAGTTTCGGGGGCGCACGCTTCCCCTGGGAGAGTACTGACGATTGCCACGAGGCAACGCCCAGAGAAGTTCCATTGAATCTTGCAGGGACAGAGAAAGTTTTAATTGAGACTGGCGAGTTGGAGCTGCATATAACGGCTGATGTGGCTTACGCGGTTGACCTCTACTACACGTTTTCCGGGGACGACGAATTTATGGTAGAGTGCGGTCTCAGGATGATTTTTGAGACCGCGAGGTTCTGGTGCTCCCGTGTGCAGTACGACCCTAAAAAGGACTCGTATGTGATCAGGGACGTAATTGGTCCAGACGAGTATCACGTGCACGTGGATAACAACTTCTACACGAATCTGATGGTTAAACATAATCTTGAGCTGGGAGTTAAGTACTTTGAGGCTTCTAGGAGGAAGAGCGATTGGTGGAAGATTGCGGGCAGCCTCGTAAGCGAGGAGGAGGTTTCTCGATGGCGCGAAATAGCGCGTAAGATGTACCTGCCTTGCCTGCCGAATGGCTTATGCGAGGAATTTGACGGCTACTTTAAGCTCATAGATTGTACTGTTCCGCAGGACTGTATAGGTGAGAGGTGTCTACCGGAGGAAGTTAGAGGGAATATTCGAGGAAGCAGGCTAGTGAAGCAGGCAGACGTATTAGCTGGGATGTTTCTTTTGAGAGAGAAATTTAGTAAAGAGACCATAGCCCTGAATTACGACTTCTACTTCCCGAGAACGACTCATGCATCATCCCTTTCGCTTCCGATGCATGCAGCAGTTCTCGCCTACATTGGCAGAACTGGTGAAGCATACAGGCTCCTAAAGCTGGCAGCATCCGCGGATCTGGAAAACCTCTATGGAAATGTAGAGGATGGCTTTCACGTTGGCTCAGCTGCTGGAGTCTGGGCAGCTATCCTCTTCGGCTTTGCTGGGTTAAGTGTCTCTAACGGAGAGCTGGTTATCGACGCCAAAGGAGTCCCAGGCGTTAGCATATCCTTCACTGTAAAGGCTAGGAATAAAAGCTTCTTGATTTCTTTGTAGCTCAGCAAAACCTTATATATGCTTTAAGTGATCAGCTAAATGTGCTTGCGAAAAATCCGCTAGAGATGCCTCCGGAGAAAAAGTTAACTCGAGAAGGGCTAATCCAGGCAATCAGGCTTTCAGTGATTGCTGAGCTGGATGCCATTAACCTCTACCTCCAGTTTGCTAGTGCTACCGACGATCCACTGGCCAGGAAGGTTTTTGAAGATATAGCACGAGAGGAGAAGACTCACGTGGGGGAATTCCTAGCTCTTCTTGAGAAGATGGACATAGAGCAAGTTAAGGAGCTTGAGAAGGGTAGAAGGGAAGTTTCAGAGATGGAAAAATGATTTTTGTTCTTTTAGGAATAATTATTTAAGGGGAGATGCCCGAGGATTGTTGGAGTCCAAGTTGTCGGTAGAAGAGCTTGCAAAGTTAGCAGAAAAAATCGGGTTAACGGGGTATGAGGCACGCGCATATGTAGCTCTCCTCCTTCACGGTCCTCTTACTGCTACAGAGCTGGCAAGAAGAGGGGAAATCCCTCAGCCCAGAGTTTACGACGTCACTAAGTCCTTAGAGGAAAAGGGACTGATCCTTATAAGCGAGGGTAGACCTAAGAAGTTTACAGTTATTGATCCAGGCGCGGCTTTGAAAAGGCTTATCGAGAAGAAGTACCAAGAAGAGCTCTCTTCAATTCGGGAACTCATTGAGCAAGCTTCACTTGCCGGACGTGTTCTCGAGGAGCCCGGCGTCTGGACTGCCTCAGGCGTAGATGCTGTAGAGAATGTCGTTCTGTCAAGCCTGAGGCACGCCAGGAACGAGCTGCTTATTTCTGGGTTTTCAGATTTTTTAGAGAATTACTTATCAGGCATGAGGCTGGAAAATTTATCCTCCTGCCTGGTCCTGTACGACGAAAATTACTCTCGTTTTGCGGGGCTCTTTGACGAAGTCAGGGTGAGACCAACGCGAGCCCCCCAATTCGTAATCCCCGATTTCTCGATGGTTGTAGCGGTAGTTAGCTGGGAGACTCGTAAGCCAGTTGTCTACAAGGTGACTGACAGAACCCTGATGAAGATATTCGCTGTCTACTACTTAAGCTACTTAAGAGGCGGGTCGAGAGTTGTTTCAAGCAGATTTGATAAGCTGAGTCGTAGAACGTATCACCACCTGACTCGTGCCTTAGAACACCTCAGGGTAGCTGAGCAGGCGGGTAGGAGGATCACTGTCACTGTCAAGGGGAGGTGGACGAGGAGCGGTGAAAATGCCCTTCTGAGCGGGATCCCTGTGCAGGTTTTTGAGAACAGTTATAAGGGGATTGGGACTCTAGTGTTAGAGACAAGCGATGGGAAAAGGGTTAGCATTGGGGGGATAGATGCTTATCTTGAGGATGTAGAGGGTCTGGAAATAACAATTGAAGCTACGTAAAAGTGTATTCCTTCAATACAGCGGCCAGCTTCTCCGTATCCTTGTCAAACAGGTAAATTGGGCCCACTGGTTTAAAGAAGGTCTTGGTTTCTGGCTGTGGGAGCTCCCTGACTTGTCTTCCCACATGCGCTGTTAGCTCACCACCGAGGAATGCGCCATGTATGATGTAGTCTGATCCTAGTTTTTCAATGCCTAAGACTTTCACTTCTATACCTGCCTCCCTGTTAACCTCCAAGTCTTGTGGTCTAATGCCTACAATTGCTTCTCGCATGCTAAGTTCTCCTATGGTGCCTGCCCGTATCTTCAGGTTACCAAGTTCAAGCGTCTGTCCCGTAATTCTTCCAGCGAGTAAATTCATTGGAGGGGTTCCTATGAATCCTGCTACAAAGGTGTTTGCTGGGTACTCATATAGTTGGCTGGGCGAGTCGACCTGAATTATCTCACCCTTGTTGATCACTGCTATTCTGTCAGCCATCGTCATTGCTTCAGCTTGGTCGTGCGTAACATAGATCGTTGTTGTTTGGAGTTGGTCATGCAAAAGCTTTCTAAGCTCGAACCTCAACTTTACCCTCAGCTTCGCATCTAGATTGCTCAGCGGCTCGTCTAGCAAGAACACCTTAGGTCTGCGTACAATTGCGCGCGCGAGAGCCACTCTCTGTTGCTCTCCCCCGGACAACTGGTAGGGGTACTTCGGCAACAGGTGGGTGATCCCGAGCATTTTTGAGACCTCGAGGACTGATGCATGTATTCTCTCCCTTGGTACTTTACGCATCTTTAGGGGGAACGCGATGTTTTCGTAGGCCGTCATGTGCGGGTATAGGGCATAGTTCTGGAAGACGAAAGCGATGTCTCTTTGACTCGGGTCCAGCTCATTAACCCTTACGCCGTCAATCAGTATTTCCCCCTCATCTGGGTTATCGAGCCCCGCAATTATCCTTAGGAGGGTTGATTTCCCCGAACCCGAGGGTCCGAGGAAGACAAAGAATTCTCCCCTGTCAATTTTCAAGTTTGCATTCTTCACGGCTACAACGTCTCCAAAAGTCTTGGTAATGTTTCTCAGCTCTACGCTCATACACTCACCCCTTCTTGGCTGATACAACAACCCCCCTAATCATGTACTTGTTAAGTGCAATGTACAGAATAATTGTAGGTAAGCTTGCTATCAGGCTTCCAGCTATTATTGGGGTATACTCTGTCCAGACATTCCTACTAAAGGCGAAATTCAGCCCAACAGGTAGGGTGTAATTGTCGGGACTCCTTAAGAAGACAAGTGGTCCCAGGAAGGAGTTCCACGCTCCGAGGAACTGGTAAATTGCTAGAGCTCCTAGAGCAGGTTTTGATAGGGGTAGAGCCACGTAGATGAAGGCTCTAATAGGTCCAGCCCCATCTATCCTTGCCGCTTCGAAGAGTTCCTTGCCGAGCGAGAGGTAGTACTGTCTCATCAGGTAAATCCCCGAAACACTAGCGGAGCCCAGGAAGACTAGTCCAAGAAGGTTGTCTATGAGTCCGAGCCTGACGACTAGGATATAGTTAGGTATGAGCGTGATGAATGGTGGAACCATTAGTAGTGCTAGCAGAGCACTGAACAGCATGTTCTTTCTGGGGAACTTTAAGCAGGCGAAAGCGTATCCCGCAGTTGCTGAAGTAACGATGTTTGCAGCCACTACTAGTCCGCTTACGAAAGCAGTGTTAATGATCCACCTTGGGAAAAGTGTTAATCGGAAAAGTTTGAGGTAATTTTCAAGTGTGAACGGACTTGGAACCCATTCAGGTGGGAAGGCTGACGCTTGCTTCCAGGTCATAAAGGAGGCAAATATCGACCTTATAAATGGCATTAGGTAGACCAGGGCGAGGATGCTCATGATAGCGTAGACGGATATTATCAGCATTCCCCTTTTAATGCTGACGCCGGATACCATTAACCCACCCTGTAGTACTTCAGCTTTTCTTGGACGTAGTAGTTGAGGGTGAAAACTATGAGGAAGAGAACGACTGCTTTTGCGGCTGCATAGCCGTAGCGCAGCTGGATGAATGCGGTGTTATAGATGTCTAAAGCCACCGTATAGCCAGCCCCTCCAGCTCCGCCGCTTTGCCCCGCCATTACCCATGCGAGGTCAAACATCTGTAGAGCGCCAATCGTCCCGAGGACGACGACGTACGTCACTAACGGCTTTAGTAGGGGTATGGTTATGTGTATAAAGCGGTTAAACCAGTTTGCTCCATCGATTCTTGCGGCTTCGTAAACTTCCTTTGGTAGTGCTTGTAACCCGGCGAGAAAGGTTACCGAGAAGTGCGCGCTGGTACCCCAGATAGCCACAATAGCTATTGCTGGCAAGAGAAAAGCTGGGTCGTTAAGCCAGTCGGGTCTATATCCGCCCGTAAGAGCTGAGACGAAGTAGTTTATGAAGCCATCCCTCATGAAGAGCCAGATGAATATTAAGGAGACTATCACGGGGCAAGTTGTTGCGGGTAGGAAGTATGCTACTCTGTAGAAGTGTGAGCCTCGAAGCTTTTGGTTAGCCAAGGAGGCGAGGATAAGGGCTAGGACGGTCTGTGCTGGAACCACGAGCAGCGTGTATAGAAGTATGTTTCTTAGGCCGTTAAAGAATGGCGCTTTCAAGTAGACCATGTAGGGGTTTGAGAGGAGGAGCTTGGCTCCCTCGATTACTTCCTGGGCTAACTTGTAGTAGTTGAATACCCCCACGAGTCGCATTGGGCTGAGAATGTCCCACTCAAAGAAGCTTAAGACAAAAGCATACATCATGGAGAAGTAGCCGAAGACGAAGTTTAAAGTTAAGGGGTAAGCGGTTAGGAGGAGAAATGCGAGATATTCAAGAAAAGACTTATTTTTGGTAAAAAAATTCATTTTAATTTGCACCTAAGAGTTACTTTGCATCTATGCTTTAAATGATTCTGCTACCTTTGTCTTCATTAAGTTTATGGCGTCGCTTACTGTTACTTCACCCTTGACAGCTGCCTGTATCAGCTGGTTTATGTCCCCCTCGTTCTGCCCGGTTTTCGGCCCATAGAAGAATAGTGCTACACGTGTATACTGGTCAACCATTTTCAGCTCTTTCGCGTGTGAAGGCCAGAGGTTTGGATCGCCCGCCAAAGTCTTGATTGAGGGAAGCGTGTGGCCCATCTTGACCACCAGTAGCCTTTGCCCCTCGACTCCCTCAACGTACTGCAGGAATTTAAGCGCCGCTTCTAAGTTTTCAGTTCTAGAATTTACTCCTAGTGCTACTGTGTAAGCCATGCTTGCCCTTCCAGCAGATCCCTTGGGTAGGAGTGCTATGTCCCAGTCGCTCCCGTACTTAAAGTCTGGGAATTGGTCAGCAATGTAGGGAATGCACCAGCTACCCTCAATTGTCATTGCTGCTAGTTGCTTTCCGAATGCCTCCCCGTTCCAGCCAGCGTTCACATCGGAGGGTAGGACTACGTAGCCCTCTTTCCTCCCCTGCTGTATTCTTTGTATGGGCATCGTGAGTGCGTTTCTGACCTCGGGTTTGTCAAAGTAGCTGGCATCATCTGCTGATTTGAAGCTTGGTGGTGGTGCTCCATTTGAGACGAGGTAGGGCACCCACCTGTTCAGCTCCGCTTGTACCACTAGCCCGGGTTTGCCTGTCTTCTGATAGATGGCTTTTGCTGCATTGAATAGATCTTCCCAAGTCCACGCGTCGGTAGGCTCGGGAACACCGGCTTGCGCGAAGAGTTTCTTGTTGTAGAAGAGAGATAAAATGGACCAGTCCTTTGGTAACCCGTAAATTCTCCCGTCTGATCCCTTGAATGGTTCAAGCAGGAACGGGTAGAACTGGTCTATAAAGTCCTTTGGAAGCTTGTCTCCAACGGGATACAGTGCTCCCTTATTTATGAATACAGGGGCCCATGACGAGTCAACGTAGAATATGTCGGGCGCTGCGCCTGCTGCAAAGCTTGCGAGTATGTTCTCAGAGAACATCTGAGTAATTACCTCGTACTTAACAACGATGTCGGGGTTAGCTGCCTGGAAGTCTTGTATAATCTTCTGGTAATTCTTCATTTCGGTCTCTCCTGCACTCCAGCCGGCAAACATAATGACAGATACTTTTGTTGGTGTTGGTGGTTTGGGGGCTAGGAAATAGAGCCCGACTGCTACTGCTAGAACGAGAACAATTGCAAGTGCTACGAGAGCTGTTCTAGGTAGGCCTTTTTTCGGTGCTGTCATGCTCTCACAATCTATTTACTATTTTTAGTAGTATTTAAATTTTTCCCAAATAGTTTCATGTAAGGGTTTAAAATGTAATACCATGTGGAGACGAGAACTTTGACAAGCAGGGATAAGGCTGCAGGTGTGCTTGCTGAGAAGATAAGAGGACATAGAGAGAAGACCTGCCACAGGACCGGCGAGGAAAAAGACATTTTCCAGAGAATTTGCTACATTTTCCCCAGGAACGTAAAGGTAGAGAATTACCCCAGGAAACCCTTCGCAGTTTTTAATCCCGGAGCAGCTCTTAAGGGGCAAAACGTAGAGATCCTTCCTCGACTAGTTTTTGACTACTACTGGTACTCTGCATCTATTGGAAGATTTAAGCTGAGAGTTGAGGATCTAATTCTAGGAGGGGTGCCCGAGGAAATAGAGTGTAGAATAGTCATCTACCCCTCGCTTTATTGGGACTTAAAGGGCTGCGAAGACCCGAGAGTTTACACCTTGCCAAGCGGAGAGGACCTCGTGCTGTATACGGGTGTTTCGCCTAGTCAAGGGGGAGTTACGGCGCGCCAAGGATTAGGATTGCTACACGACGAGTATTTTTGCAAAATGGGTTACTTGACTCTTGAATACCGATATCAGAGGTATGAAACTTTTTGGAAGGACAGTGCCATTCTGGAGTGGGAAACTAGGGAGCCCCCGCTCCTGATGAGGCCAGCGATTCCCCTCCCAAGTGCTGTGGTGGAGATCGGTTGGTTTGGATATGTGGACAAGGCAGACTTCACAGTGAGTGTTGAGGAGATGAAGCCACTGCTATTCCCCATTGCCAGCGAGTTGAAAGTTGGGTGGTCTACGAATGCTTTAAAAATTTCGAGCGATGAGTACCTCGTAGGGTGGCACGGGGTTGGGAGAGATTTAGTATACAGGAACGGCTTAGCGCTCATCAGCAGTTGTGGAGATCTTCTCGGAATATCCGAGTACCTCCTCTCACCAAGAGGAGACGTCCTTGAGTTCTACGGGGATCAACCGGGTGTTATATTTGGCGATGGTCTTATCAAGTACTCCGAAAAGTTGATCTGGATAGGCGGCGTATCCGACTACGCCATAGGGGTATTCTCAGCAGACATTGATAAAGTCCTGGAGAACATCCATGAATGCAGGTAAGCCTCGCGGAGAACCGCTAACCGGCCTATCGCCAGCTGATAAGTGCAGGTTTTCGTAAATCTTAGCCCTGCCCCCTCTATCCACAGGACCCCACAAGTCCAGCAGAAGTAGAGTTGAGAGCATGCAGTTACTCTAGGGTTGCGGGGTTTATGATGGGGAGATTTGGGCTTTCAAGGACTCTCTTCACTGAGCCAACAACTGTACGCATTTCTAGTGCCTCCTGCACTGGGATCCAGCGAGCTTCCAGCACGTCTCCTCCCGGCCTGAGCGTTCCACGGATCGTTTCTTCCCGAATAGCAAATGTCAGTATAACGTAATGGTATGGCCTGCCGTCGCGCGCTCTCGCTATTACCTCTGTGACTGCCACTATGCCTACTGGCTCGCCTTCGATGTTTGTTTCTTCGCGTAGCTCTCTCTTGACAGCCTCCGCGAGCTTCTCGCCTCTCCTGACCCTACCACCGGGGAAAGCCCACAAGCCCTTGCCAGGCTCCTTCCCCCTCTGCACTAGGAGTACCCTGTCGCCGCTCCTTACATACGCGCTTACAGCTACGATCGCAAATTCTTCCACCGTGTTCACGGGGTTAGCGCGCGCTACGCCCCTTAATATGGCTAACTCCCCGCGCGCTCGCCTGGAATTGCTGCTAGTAGTTTTCAAAGCGGAAGGGGGGAGAATAACGGTGGCGCGCATTATTTTAAACGGGAAGGCTGAGGGCGAAAAAGGGAGAAAAATATCGCCTTATTGCGATCAAGCGACCCAAACCTCGACCTTCCTCTTTCCGTAGAGGAAGTCGTGCTTTGGGTCGCGCTCGACGATTATTCCCCCAGACCGCCTGGCAGCACGATTTTGTCCTTCCTCACGGTTTAGCGCGCGCTAACAAAGCGCGCGGGGGAGATAAGTCTTTAAGCTTTTTCATTGAAGGTATCCATAGCGGGAGAGGATGCCCCTGGTTCTCCTGTCCCCCAAGCTCAGGCTCGCAAGGCTAAGTGTTGCTGAGAGGCTAGCCTCTCTTATGGAGGAGTTTAGGGGGATTTTCCTGCCCTACCCTAGAGAGCTTGGGAAGGCTCTCAACGCCTATGCAAGAGGGGTGCTGGACTGGAGGGGTGTTTTTGAGGAAGTTAAGAGCCTCATGCCGGGCTTCTTCAGAGGGTGGCTGTGGGTCGAGGAGCCGCTGATAAGGTCTCTGAGGATGCTTGGGAAGGAGGTGAGGTGCTACGGCGACGCGTCTGCCCAGCTGCTCGCCAGGAGTGGCAAGTACCTCTCCTTGCTGCTCAGGGCCAGGGTTTCGGGCAGGATCGACCTCGAGGAGTGGAGGAGGGTGCTCGGCGAGGAAAAAGTGCCCGTCGCTGAGGGCTACGTGACTGTTTCGAGTAGGAGGGTTGAGGGGGCTGAGAATATCGATTCCTGGGGTCTGCCGTTTCCGCCGACCGATGACGTTGACGTGGTTACGCGTGAGAAGGTTTCCGAGATAGTTGACTACGTATTCAACTTCGTTGTGGTTGCCGAGAACTTGGACGCAGCCTACTTGAAGTGGCTCGAGGTGAAAAAGGGTATCAAGAGGGCAGATCTTTGGGAGCTGCTGGGAATTCTTGGCAGAGAGGGTTTTTAAGCTAGTGTTTCACTTAAACCCTTGAGTATCATGGGTTTGCCACTGCCGGGTCGCTGGGAGGAAGTTGAGAGGTTTAGTGCCCCAGTCACGCTGGGGCTTGTAGTCGCCAATACGCTTGTCTACCTGGCTACGAGCTATGATAATCTCTTTCTACAAGTGGGCGACAGGTGGATTGGCATGCTTGCCTTTGTCCCCGCCTACTTCGCTAGGCCAGAGCACCTGTACCGCTTGTTCACTTCCATGTTTCTCCACGCGAACTTGGCGCACATATTCTTCAACATGCTCTTCCTATACACCTTCGGTAGAGGGGTTGAGTCGGTGATGGGTAGCCGTAACTACCTGGCGCTCTACGTAACGAGCGGCTTGCTGGCGAGCTTCTTCCACACAGCATTCCTCCCGTTGGAGGGGGCTACCTCTGCCTTTATTCCTGCTCTGGGTGCGAGCGGCGCGATAAGCGGGGTTCTGGGGGCTTATCTGCTGCTGTTCCCGGGGACGAGGCTTACCATGTGCTTCTTCTACTTCTACTTCCCGGTATGCTTTACGACGAGGGCTGCTGTTTACCTGATTTTCTGGTTTGCCTTGCAGATACTTCAGGGTCTTCTCCCAGGCGCTAGCCTGGGTGTTGCTGTGTTCGCGCATGCCGGCGGATTTATTGGGGGGCTAGCCCTGCTCCCGCTCCTGGTTTCCCGCGAGAGGCTGGAGACTCTGAGGTTTTACTCTTCCATGCGCTCATTCTTCAGGAACATATTCTTCACTGAGAGGGGTTTCTCGCAGCTGGGCAAGTATCTGCTCGCCTTCCTAATAGGCATCGTCGCTGTGACTGCCGTTTACTCGGCCGTGGCTTCCGAGTCTATGGGGGGCGTAAGTAAGGTTTTAGCTGTCAGCGTGGTGAGCGGCGGCTCCACCGAGAACGAGAGCATAATTATCCAGCTTTCCCCGGAGGGGCTGCTCGACGTTACACCCATAGCCAGCTCGGGTGTCAGGGTGGTCGTTAACAGGCTTAAAGCGCTGAACCTGCTCTACCGCTACAGCTCCGCAGGAGAGAGCGTGAGCATACAGGAGACCAGCAAGGGGATCGTTAACGACGTACCGGTGGACGTAAGTATCAGGGCTACACTCACCTTCGACAGGTTCGGATTGCTGGACTCCGGGAGCGGCCACATGACAACCGATGTTCTCGCATGCGACCCTTACGGCTTCTGCAGGATTTCTGGGAAAGGTTCCTACGAGTTCTCTGTCGCACCCGAGGGAACCATGGTGGGGCTTAAAGGGGTCCCGGTTTTGGAGCTCTCCCTGCTTTCTCTCGTTGCCTGCATGGTCGCTGTTTCGCACGTGCTTAGGGCGGAGAGGTACGCCATAGTGGAGTAGCACGCGTGGAAAATGTTTTAAACTTCTCGAAGTACAGTAGGCGAGGTGAGCGCGTTGAATCCAGAGGCGGTAGTATCTGCTGCGCTGAGGGAGCCTACTGAGGAGCTCCTGACAGTCGAGAACCTGCGGAAACTGATAGAGATGGGCGTTCCCCTAAACCATTACATTGGCTTTGAGATCTCTGGCTTCGTGCACCTCGGTACGGGCTTGATCTCAATGCAGAAGGTGGCGGATCTCCAGAAAGTGGGGGTTAAGACGAGGATTTTTCTGGCTGACTACCACAGCTGGATAAACAAGAAGCTTGGGGGAGACTTGAGTGTTATTAAGCGTGTGGCTGGCGGCTACTTCAAGGAGGCCTTGAGGGTATCGCTGAGGATTGCCGGCGGGGACCCTGATAGCGCTGAGTTCATTCTCGGCTCTGAGCTTTACGATAAGCTGGGCATAGAGTACTTCACAAACGTGCTTAGGGTGTCGATGGAGACTACTCTTTCGAGGGTAAGGAGGTCGGTTACTATTCTCGGCAGGAGCGAGTCGGAGGCTCTAACCTTTGCGCAATTGCTTTACGTTCCAATGCAGGTTGCAGATATTTTCAGCATGGGTGTCAATATCCCCCATGGGGGCATGGATCAGAGGAAGGCTCACGTCATCGCCATAGAGGTTGGCGAGAAGCTCTTCGGCTACAAGCCAGTCGCCATCCACCACAGGCTCCTTCCGGGGCTTCAAATGACGAAGGAGGACTGGGAAAAGCTCTCAGAGGCCAAGAGGTCCGGCGTGGAGAAGTTTAGGGAGGTTTCTGCAAACATAAAGATGTCTAAGTCGAAGCCCGAGACAGCCATATTCATCCACGACCCCGAAGAGGAGATCAGGGAGAAGATTAGGAGCGCCTTCTGCCCGCCGGGCGAGGCAGAGTTCAACCCAGTCCTAGAGCTAGCAAGGCTCATCATTTTCCGGGACAGGAGGGAGGGGTTCGAGGTGGTGAACAGGAAGACGGGCGAGAGGAGGATGTTCGAGAGCTACTCGCAGCTCGAGGAGGCTTACAGGAGGCGAGAGGTCCACCCACTAGACCTTAAGGAGGCAGTTGCTGACGAGCTGGTCAGAATACTGGAGCCTGCACGTAGAGTCTTCCTTGAGGGCCACGGGCGAACCCTACTAGAGGAGCTCCGAGAATTAAGGATCACGAGGTAACAGGTGGCGCGCGCTGTGCTTAGAGTAAGGGATTTGGAGGAGTACCTCACCTCTCTTGGTGTGTTTTTCAGGATAGTTGAAGTTCCGGAGGCCGCGACGTCTAGCCAGGCTTCGAGGAGCCTTGGGGTGGGCTTGGAGAGGATTGCTAAGACTGTTGTACTTAAGGCTGATAGCGGTGAGACTGTACTGGTAGTCGTTAGGGCTGATAAGAGGATTGATCAGGGGAGGCTTGCAAAACTCTTGGGCTTCAAGAAGCTTAGGCTTGCATCTTTCGGCGAGGTTGTTGAAGAAACTGGCTACCCGCCTGGGGGTGTCCCGCCGGTTGGGCATAAGAGGAAGCTACCCGTGTACGTTGATAGGGGACTTCTTGTGGGGACGTACTTTGTCGGAGGCGGGGATGAGAAGCACCTCCTAGAGGTGTCGCTTGAGGATCTCGTAAACAGGGGGCTTGCTGTAGCAATAGATATCCCCTTGAGGGGGACGGGCGAGGAGACATAGGCACGCACTCTGCCTTCCCGGAGTCACCCCGCTCTGATCCCTGTAACCATTGTAACGTGCGTTCATAGATGCACTGTTCATCATTTATGCGAGCCTCCGCCGTGCTCGAGCCCCCGTAAAAACCGAAACGTTTAAAGCACGTGCACTGTGCTTAAGTACGTGGTTCTAAGTGAGGAGGATAAGCTTAACTCTCCCGGATGAGGTTTACAATGCTTTGGAGGAGCTCGCCGAGAGGATGAAGATCGATAATCGCTCCCGGCTGGTAGCAGACATGATCATGGCTCATGCGGTGTCTGTGCTTGAAGACGAGAAAAGGTATGCTGGTTCGGTAGTCGTCCTCTACGACCACTCGAGGGGTGAGACTGTCTACGCGCTCACTGACGTGCAGCACGACTACCCAGAGGTCTCCGCCACAATACACATGCACATCAGCGAGGACTTGTGCGCCGAGGTTTTGGGAGTGAGGGGCGAGGGTAAGAGGTTGAGGAGCCTCCTATCGAGGCTGAGGGAAGTGAGCGGAGTCATCACTGTGCAGCACGCACTGATACCACTGTGAAGGTATGCAGGGAGCGCGCGCAAGCTTATAGCGCGCCTAATCAACGATAAGGATATAAACCGTGGCGATCACAAGCGCGCGCTTAGCGACTATGCATATATGCCCAGCGAGTGCTTCACCAAGAGTATTTCTTTCGTTTGGATTTTAAGAGTAAACTATAATAGTATTTAAAATTTAATAAATTTAATATAGACTTTGAATATATAACACTCTTGGTGCTCAAGGATGGACAGCGCGCAGGCGAGTGAATGTAGAGAGAAATCGTCTATATGGCTATACTTAGGCGAGCAGGACATCTTCTATCCTTTTCCATTGTCTTTTGAGGAAGTAAGGTATTTATTAAAAAGCAAGGAAGGAGTCAAACAATTAATTTTAGAGATTGCCCAATTTGCGAGCACACAGGGGACTCCTTTTGATCCTTCGAGTGGATTAAAGTGGGTTGTATATATTAAGATTAGGGAGGATTCGGTTGAGATTCTTAGGGGTTTTTATGAATTTGCTAGGCAACGTGAGAGTGGGGCTGCAGATTTTGTTTTATTAGTGTTGGATAAGCCGCTTTGCCTTAGTAGTGATACTCTTCGAAAACTAGCGAGATATGTTAAAATTGCACATGATATCGAACCCCTATGCGTGCGCCAAAATTTCCATTTTTAAACGTCTATGGCACAGTAATGGTGAAGCGCGCGCTACTATACAAGATTCTTTACCATCACATAAGCCATCTAACACAAGCGGACTAGGACCGCTAACTGGCTCCATCATAACTCCCTTGAAAATCAGAATGACACTTAAAACAGTTCCTGGCACAAGCTGGAAATCCGTGTCTGGAATGTAGCCCGGTACTTGGAGCGCGAAAAATATTATGCCATGTTTCGATAACCCAGCTGGAAACATTATCTTTGTTCCGTTGGGGAAGATAAAAGTGAGCACTAGGGTAGCGTTTTCGTCGTCAAGGCGCACGACGAAGAAGTTAGCATTTCCAAGCCCCTCTCTCCTTGCCTCATCAATGCTGGCTTTATTCGAATCGGCTTTTGTCTCAACTAACTATGTACGCATGCTTATATGAGTGCAACATAAGTCGTAAAACCCCAGGTTTTATGACATCAAGCTAGACCCCTCAACGCACAGGGTAACGGTGGGGAAAAATTATAGCTCCTTTGAGCTCTATACGTGTAATTAGCGTGTGCATGTCGAGCATTGTGGCAGTGTGTGCTATATTATGCAGTGTGCTAAGCCTGCGCTGTATATGCACTCGTTGCACCCGACTTCGTTTCCGTAGCAGTCGTACTCGTTTGCACGAATGTACCAGCAGTCCCTCGTGGCGAAGGGGCAGTCTCCACACCAGGGGATGCTTCTGGGGAGGTCTCTCCTGATCCTGCGGAAGCGTATGTAGCTTGGCGAGTTCCAGATTTCGCTTAGGGGCTGCTCGGAGACGTTTCCGAAGACTCGCTTCTTGACGATTTTTGGGTGCATGTTTGTGTAGAGTGGGTGTGTGTAGGCTAGGTCCATGCATGGGGCTACGTCCCCGTTCCACAGCACTACTGCGTAGTCTTGGTCGATGTAGGGGCATGACCGCTTGTTTGCGTCTGCATGCACCGTTGGCAGCTTTACCTCCATTCCGTACTCTCTCGCTACTCTGGCTGTCTCGTCCAGGCATGCTTGCACTTCTCCAAGCATTTCCCGCTTCCCCTGGGCATCCCTGCATATCTCCGAGTTCAGCGTGTAGCCTGCGCTCGCTAGCTTGCCGATGAGTTGCAGGTATAGCTCCATTTTGCCGGTCGAAGTGTGTGCGTAGTGCCGGAGCATGACGTCGTATACTGCTTCCCTCGCTAATTCCTCGATGTCCCCAGCCTGCTCCTCGAAGAACTCGAGGGCTTTTTCGCTAGCGGTTGTGTACACAGTTTCCTTCATCATCGCCTCGCTGTACGAGACTAAGTGGGAGACAACCAAGAAGTCTAGGTCGAGCTCGCCCGCCATTCTCGCGATCCGGGGGAGTAGCCCGTAGTTCCACTTCATCAGCACTACTGCTATCCCAAGCCTGACGCCATAATCTTCCTTCATTTTTGAGGCTGTCCTGAGATTGCCCAGCACGTCGTACTCGGCTGATCCTACCCTGATCTTCGAGAGTAAGCCCAGCTCTGGGGCATCGATTGAGAATGCTACCTCGTTTATCCCGGCGCTGAAGATCTTCACGGCAGTTTGGGAGCTCATCAGGGTCCCGTTTGTGACCGTAAGTATGTATGTTGACTCTGAAGACTCTCTCGCATAGCGGACCATTTCCGCAAATTTCGGGTGGAACAGTGGCTCCCCATAGCCGTACAGAGCGAGCCTCTTAAGCTTGCCTCCGCTCTCGTCAATTACCCTCTTGAAGAGCTCGAAGTCCATGTAGCCGAATTTTTCTCCTATCCAGGTGTTCCTCACGCACATCACGCATGCAAGATTGCACAGGTTTGTCGGCTCTACCTGGAGTCCCTCGGGGTGGCTCATCGATTACCATGACATAGTCGTTGCCGCTTATTAAAACTTGCCGGTGGCATGCTGAGACCGTTCCCGCATAGAAATCTTAATTACCCCGGAATTTTTCTTGGGGCTTCAATGCTCCTCGGTGAGGTGCTTAAAGACCTATCCACAAAGATTGGAGGAGAAATCCCTATCGACGCTGTCCTCGTCCTGCCCACTGTTTTCCCGGAGGTTTTCCCTCTTCTCGCAGAGTCCCTCCCCGCGGAGTCCTTTAAAGTGTTTCCCGGAGAGCTGAGCATTGCAGCTTTGGAAAGCATCGATAGAGTGGTTTATGGCTCTCGCCTCCCATTCCGCGGTGGGGCGTTCAGCGCGGTAATCTGCTTCGCCTGGCTTATTGGCAGCGAATTAGAGGACCTACTGGATGCTCTATGCAAAGTGACCCGTAAGGATGGCTTCATCGTCGGAGGTACTTGGGCCCCAGGCTCATTCCTCGGCTCAAGGAGAGGCGACCTTTTCAGGCGGCAAGTAGAGGCTATTAAGAGAAACTTCCCGGAGAGGCTTTCATGCAGAGACCTGAGGGTGACTGAGGATTATGTTCTGGCGTCGTGTAAGTGCAACGGTGCACTTTAAAGAGCTTTCACAATGTAAACGGTCTTAAAGACAGACTGTGGGATCGACGTGCACGGCGTGGAGGTAGCAAGGAGCATTAAACACCGCGTAGTAGGAACAAACTTCCTATGGGAAGGTTAGATGTCCACCAGCGAGGGTGAGGGTGAAGAGCTTCTTAGCTGCACCCGTAGGAACAAAACCCATAAAAGCTCACAATCCTGCGATAAGGCGGGTAGCATGTGGCATGCGGAGGCATGTTGGAGAGGATAAGGAATGCCGTCATTGGGGCTTGTAAGAGCTTCGACTGTGTCTATGCCCTGCTTTTTGGTTCTAGAGCTGCTGGTGTCTCGAGGGAATATAGCGACGTAGATGTTGCTGTGAAGTTTAAGGATTCAAAGAGCTGTTTCAGAAAATCCCTAGATCTCATGTCTCTTGTTGAAGAAGAGCTGGGTATGCATGTTGATGTTGTCCCCTTAAACATTGCAGACACGATCATTAAGTATGAAGTTTACAGCAGCGGAATAATTCTCTTCTGCCTAGACTACGACGAGTACATGGATGACTACATAAACGCGGTTGACGAGTACATGGATTTTGAACCTAGCTTTAACAGGTTTTACGAGTTAACCGAAAGGGAGATAAGGAATGCCTGCACCGGGAGTGAAGGCTAGGGTAGATAGGTTTTGGAGAGCGGTAAGGAGGCTTAAAACGATCTCGGAAGTCGGCGTGGAGCGATTTGCAGAGAATGAAGATCTGATAGATGCAGCTGAGCGCAATTTGCGAGCTGCAGTTGAGGCTGCGATAGATGTGGGCGAGGCGCTGATCGCGTACATGAGGTGGAGGACTCCGAAGTCATACAGAGAAGTTGGCGCAATACTGCTTGAACAAGGGGTAATAGATGAGGCGCTGTATGAGCTGTTTCGAGAGGCAGTGAACATAAGGAATGTCCTGGTTCACAATTACATGTACATGGCTCCAAAGGAACTATACGCAAACATTAAGAGCTTAGTCGCGCCACTAGCAAGGATAATGAATAGTGTTTTAAGTTATATGCGAGAAAAGAACATAGACCCGTAGGAGGCACAATACTAGGAGGCTGAGGGGTGCAGGGCGCGGCCACTGCTGCTTACCACCAAAATGCATATATATGTAGTGCGCTATGAGTGAAGTATGCCAAGCCAGTTGTGGGAGTATGCAAGGCGGTAGAAAGCGAGTCCCCGGCATGCTCTACGTATTGATCTCGTTTATTCCGTGGATCACTTACTGGGTTCTCTGCGGCTTCGGAAATACGCTGGGCATCACTATCCCCTTCGCAGCTTCCTTGATTCTAGTTGCTCCCCAATTTCTCAGGCGAGAATTCAATTTCATGGATCTCTTTTCTCTTATTTATTTCGGCGTATCTCTTACTGGCACATTCATATTCAACTCAAGAATATTCATGGAGAATAGCGGATTCCTAGGATACTTGGCCCTGTTCCTTATGGCTGTCTCATCCTTATCGCTTAAGCGCCCCTATACCTTGCAGGTCTCGAAGAGGGATTACCCTGAAGTTTACTGGAAGGACCCCTCGTTCCTAGCTATAAACAACATTATCACAGCTGTTTGGGCTTTAATTTTTCTAGCCAATGCTTT
>JAJHRM010000194.1 GCA_020832965.1 Thermofilum sp.
TGCAAACCCTCTCCCGGCTGAGCCACGCGGCGAGCGGGAGCGAGACCCTGGGCTGCGCTGTAGCCTACACCTTCGCCGCCCTCTACGCCGTATTCGCGCCCCGCGAAGCCCCCGACTACCTCCTCGCCGAAGCGAAGAAGCTGAAAGCCGCTTTCGCAGGCCGGCGGCTCGCTCTCTACCTGTTTCTCGCTTTCGCGGCGATCGCGCTCTACACGTTCATCGCGCTGGCCGCCCTCGCGCTGTCGCTTTCCACCCAAGGTCTCCTGCTAGGGCTCCTCTCCCCGCTCTTCTTCATACAAGCCTTTAAATCGTTTGGAACGCTGGCGCGCGACTTAGACAAGTTCGTCCGCAACCTCCACACGGCAACGAACCTCGCCCACGCTGCAATCTTCGCAAACATCCTAATCGTCCTCCCCCTTTCCCTCTTCGCGACCCCTCAGAGCGTTAGCCTCGGTTTCGCCTTCTTCGCCACGGTCAACACTCTACCCTACATCGCGCTAGCGAAGATCCCCAGCCGGATGCAAAGCTACAAGGCGATCGAGAAGGAGCTGGACTGGTTCATCTGGCGCGAGCCGGGCTGGTCGCCGCGAGCGGTAACCCCGCAAGCACGCGCGCCGCTCGAGAAGGCCGCCGCCCGCGCGGAGGCCGAAAGCGCTGAGCGCGCCCGCCCAGCCCCGAGCCCAGCTCCCGAGAGAGCGGAGGAAGGCGCGCCCCAGGAGAGGGCGGAGCCGTACCTCTACGAGGCGAGGGTGTACCTCAACAACCAGGTCCTGATCCCGGCCAAGGTGGTGAGGGCCCTCCGCCTGCGGAGGGCGCGGGTGGCGTGCATCACGCTCGAGTACAACGGCGTGGAGATCGTCTTCAACGCCGCGCTCCTGAAGACGCGACGCACGGACGCGCGCCTGTTCACGATTCCGATAAGCATCAGGGAAAAGTACGGGATAGCTCCCGGTGCGCGGGTAAAAGTGAAGAAGATCGAGGTCGTCGGCTAGCGGAGCGCAGGCAGCAACCCATGCTGCAAGCGCCTAGCCGCGGAGCCTGCGGAAGAGCTCGATCACGAGCGCGGGGTCCTCGGTGTGGACGGGCACGAGCTCCCTCGGCTTCGCGAGCTGGATCAGCTTGGCGAGCTCGTGGGGATAGTAGTGGCCCGAGATCCTCAGCCTGTACGGTTGGAGGCCGAGCCTCCGCAGCCAACCCAGCGCCACCGCCTCCTCCACGCCCTCCTCCCCCTCGTGCTCGGAGAGCGTGAGCAGCGCCAGCCCGCCCCCCAGCTCCACCTCCCGCGCAGCGCCCCTCGCGAACTCCACCAGCTCGTAGAGGTCCGCGACAACCGCGCAGCCGCTCGGGTCCCTCAAGTCCTCGTAGCCCACTAGCTCGAGGCACAGGCCCCCTCGGCAACTTTTCGTGAGAAGCTGAGCGAACAGTGCTTGCACAATTAGAGCTTCTCTAGCACGTTGCGCTTAAGCTCAATCGTCGGCACCCACCTTACAATTTTGGAGACCTTTCGGGATAGCCTGTGAGCTTCATGCAGTGGCTGCGGCAAGGATGGAAGATGCTTCGGCGACTCCACGAACACCATGGTGGAGCTTTGAACGTAATTTAACAATTTGTGGAGCTGATCTCTATCTAAGCATTTGTCCTCGGGCGCGTATATCCTCAGGGAGCACGTAACAGGCGTAAGGTCATCTCGCTCCACGATGTTTGTCACACCCACGCAGAAGTACTCGTTAAATGATCCAACTTTCGCGGCACTATGCCAAATGAACACTCCCCTCTCAGGTAACCTTACAGCATTGCTATCCGCTTTTACGAGACGAGGCACCCCTTGCTTGGAGACGGCGACTATGATTACATCGTCAAACAACTCTCTCGCTTTTTCGAGTATCTCGTGCGGAACCAAAGCCCTGTTCACATATATCAACGCTTTGCTGTACTCGTCAGCGAGAGCCCTGAAAGCATTACTTATGACCTCTTCCTCGTTTTCACCGTAGATGAGGTCCAAGTACCGCATCTCTGAGCACGTAGGATCGGTGATCACGGGGGCTACGCCGAGCTTCGCATACCCTCTAAACATCATTACTGTTGCGTCCAGCGCAGCAACTGCGTGGTCCCTTAGGAAATCGGGGTATTCAGCTATCAAAGCTAACCTGAAGCCCAGTTTGTACTCGATGTGCCTAGCGATCGGAAGAGCTCTGTACTGAAGACTCGTACGCGAGCTTAAATCGAGACTCTGAGGCACAAGCCCAGACTTAGCTGCGTAGCATTCGAAGAAGGCATACTCCTTCTCGCTGATAATGGGTGCTATAGCTACAGTGTAACCCTCGTTTTTCAATGAGGCGACTAACTCTTTAACAGTACCTTCGCTGTCGAGGTTTTTAGCAGAACACTCTACATCGTATACCCCAACGTGTACACCAATTTCACTAGATAAGCGGTTTTTCAAAGATCTTTTGAACTGTCCAAATTGACTTTCTGCTTGAATACCTAGCTTATTGTTTTCCACAAATCTTCTTCTTATAACTGCTATTTTAATCTCTTTAATAGTTGGAAACTGTTCAATTGGCTTGTAATTACTATTCGGATTAAAAATTTCGGTTATTTTGTATTCTGGTTTTTCTTCAAAATTAACCTTTTTCACTTTAAGCGCAGTTTTAGCAACAATAACTTTTTCACTTTCAGATGAAACAAGCAGTGGCTTTTCTTCTATTTCTATTTCAAGATTTTCATATTCTATCTTTCCTGAAATTTTTTCAACGAAACTCTTTGACTCGTAGAATCTATTTCGCGGTGGTAGCGTAAATTTCAGCTTTACCTCTTGGTTGAGCGCGGCGGCTACAGATTTAATTGTGTCGAGAGATGCTACGGGGTACAGTACCTCATCTGGAAGGTATGTGACATCTCCGACTAGTAAGTTATTAGCTTTTAACATGTAAATTAAGGTATAGCTTCGCGGGTATGGTTGAACTTCGTACAATTTTGCTTCGTCCCAATTCACGGACATAGGATCTAACCCTAAAAACTCCAACACTTTTCTAGCTAAAATCTCGCGAGATCTATCACGGGGCACACGCTGTCTAAGCACGAAAGATCTACCACCTATTTCTATCACCTTTACCCATCTTACGAAGTTTAAAATTTTGGGCCTTCGTTCAGCGATCTCCTTCAGGTTCGCTCTAAGGTCTGGTTCCAGCTTATACGTTTTGTCCACAGCTAAGTATAAGTCACCCCAGTAATCGATTAATCGCGTTTTATAAGCATCGTACTTTACAAATAGATCAGCAATTAGTGTTTCCCTCTTTGAAATGTCGACCAACTTTCCAGATATTGTCCTAAAAGTTGCGTTCCTTTTAAGCAGCTCGATTCGAATAGCGTCATGCACGATCTTTGCTAGCAGGTCGCGGTCAATGCTGCAAGTCTCGGGCTCGATGCTTACGCCGATATTATTCAGAACTTCTAAGCACTCGTCTCCTCCCACAAAGCATAGACTCAATTCGTCTCCTTTCCTAACGATTGCGGATGGACAGCCAACTTGCCTCAAACGGGATTTAAGAAAGCCCACTTCCCTATTAGACGCACCGTAAAGGGGTATGCTCAGCAGCTTGCTGGGCTGCCGCTTTACTGTGACCCTGAACGCCGTTTCAACGTATCCTGATAAGGGCTGACCTTTTTCACTCACTTTCAATCACCTCGAAGTATACGTTTTTTAGATCATCATAGGTTAGAAAACCTTCAATAGCTCGTCCGTTCACTCCTTTAGCAGAAAGAATAGCATGGAAAAAGCCGTTAGGCAGGTGCCTCAGCTTGAGGAGCCTACTACTCTGCCAATCGCTCAAATATCCGCGCGTTGCTAAGAGCTCTACGTCACGCTCGCTGAGAGCACCGAGAGAGGAGAACCAAGCGTAGCCTGGGTCTGGCGAGATTACCTGTCCAAGCTTTGAAAGCATGTTAGAGACCTCGCACGCTAGCTCCGACCCTTGTTCTAACAGCTCGTCGATGATGCCGCTCGACTTTAATCTTGCCACAAATTTCCATGACTTAGATATCGTCTCCTTACCGGTTTTGGTATATATTTTAAGGTCTTTATTCGGAAATTTCTGTTTTAGTTCTTGGGCGAGCTGCGTGTCCAGAATCTCCCTATCTATCATATCATTTTCCAAAACAACGATCTCGGAAACGACAGCAACGACTGGGACTTGCTGGTACATCCTTATCACGCAGTTCTCAATGCTTGAGTTCCCAATCTTCACCATGAGTTCATCCTTAGTCGGGTAAAATAGCGCGTAAGAGCAGATGACATCTCCTCTCTTGCCAGGCTGTCGCGAATAAAAGTCGCCCCGCCTCTTTTGCACGCTTGTCGCGGCCATCTTTCGAATCGTTACATAATTAACAAGCGGCACTCCGTCGATCTCTGGGATTATAGCGAACGCTCTTTCCCCGCCAGCGATAAATTCTAAAGAGATTCTATTGTAAGAGATCCTACCTTTGAAGCTGCACTGCTTGTTCAACGCGCTCGGGTGAGGATTGCGCTTTGTATGTAGACCAACCTCCATACTCAACCTCGCTTTAGCGAAGGGGGGATATAGTTTACGCAGATAGTAGCCCGAAAGTATTTAAATTTCCGATATTTTACGGTATTACTTGGAACATACGTGGGTATTACTGAAGTTAAGCTGCGGATTGTTTTTTAAGAGCTCGTTGGATGCTGCGCGCGCTAATCACAGCACTTTGCTTGTAACCACTAGCTTCTTTCTAGTGCACGCAACGCACTTTTCAAGTGCTCGCGCGCTGTAGTGAGCGCTGGCAGGCCGTTCTGCGGGTCGTCTTCAGCGTACGCTTCGACGAGCTCGAGGAGGGCCTTGCACGTCTCTTTCACAGCACGGAGGATGTCGGCCTGCGGGGGCTCCTGCAGCACCAGAACACCGTCCTTGAGCACCAAGCGGTCCGCGCTCACCATAAAGCTGAGGCCGTCGCTCCCCTTCACGACCACCTTCTTCGCGGTGAGGT
>JAJHRM010000195.1 GCA_020832965.1 Thermofilum sp.
TACGCATTAGATACATTTAAAGAAGAAGTTAGGGAAAAAATTAACGAAAAAGCAGAGGAAACAATTAGTAAATTGAAAGATATAGTTAATAGTATGTTCGATAAAATAGCTCAAGAGGTGGAAAAAAACAACTTATGTTCATTGAAATTAGATTTCAGCAAAAACATGAAGCAGCTCGTAAACGATATGAATGACTATATTGAAAGAACGGCTATTCCAGAATTAAAGGAAAATATGCAGAATATATTGGCGTCAAAGATAAAAGAGGGAGAGAAACGAGTGATCGATAGTACTGATAAGAATTTGCGTGGAATTTATTCGGGTAATATGGAAAATAGAATAAATCAGTTAATAAATGATATAATTTCAGGTTTTAAATACGACTTTTCAGAAAAATTAAAAAACAAGCAAATAACGATTTCTCTCGAGAATATTGGGATAGATCCCATACTGTACGCTAGCGCCTCCAGCTGTGAGGAAGCGAAGCAGCAGCTGCGCCAGCAAATCTATCAAGCTAGGGATAAGGTCCTCAAAACGCTCGGCGATTTCAAGACAACGTTGATAGAGAATCTCCTGGGCGCATTCGACGAGACTGTTTCAAGCTTGGATAACACTATGAAAAGCTTCCTTCTAAATATGAAGAGCGGCATAGACGAAACTATAGGGGAGGCTGAGGAACCGGTGAAGAAGCTCGTAGGCGAGCTCGTGGGCGAAGCCGTAGGAGGAGCCGCCTTAGCCACCAGCGGTCCCGTTTTCATAATGTACGCCCTCGGTCAAGGGCTCTTCCAGGCGCTTTACACGTGGATACAACGCGTAGAGATAAAGTGCTCGCTCGACGTCTCAACTCTAACTTCGTCTGGAAGCACCCTAAATGATGAAAGGGTGCTCGTAATAGAGGCGGATAACCAGCAATCAAAGGTGAGGTTCCCAGACAAGGGAGAAAGCATGACCACCGAGGGGAAACCGCCAGCTATAGACCGGTTGGGATCGGCTGCGAAGGGCTTCGTGCGCGGGTTCCTGGGCACGCTCGCTAGCGCTATCGGACTTAAGAAAGCGGTTGAGCAGTTCATCGACGCGATACCCTCATTTGTCGTAGTGAACATCAAGATGGAGAAACGCGAGGAAGGCGTCACGAAGTACATCGTCGCTCAACCAAAACCCGGCATCTACTTCATGCAGATGAATCTGAACATACACACGGGGGCGGACGCCGTAGCGAAATTCGGGGAAGGGTTGATGAACGCTTTGTTCGGCAAACTGACCGAAAATATTTATACAAAGAAAATGAGAGAATACATAGATAAAGCTATAGCAGAAAGCAAAGGAAAAACCGATACAGCAACACAGTTCGGATTAGACATTACTGTTCCATACCTAGTTTTACCGCCCTATTTCGTAACAGAAGAAGTAGAAGTGAGAGACGGTATAGCAACGATAAAGTTAGCCGCCGTATACGATTTCGCGGCGCTCTGGAGACCGCAGCTCGATAGGTTGAGAAACAACCTGTTCAAACTTAGATACACTGCTATCAACGTTGAGCAAGAAATAGAAAAATTTGTGAAAGATATAGGCGAAACTTGGAAAAGTTTAATATGTAAAGTAGTTGACAAAGTAATTGATGGGGCAGTCAGTAGAAATATCAAGCGAATAAAAGAATCGCAACTGTTAGGGGGAGATATTCTTGAATCAATTATTAAACATTTTGCAGAAATTATAAAATCATTTATAAAAAGCCGTATAGATGAAATAATCACCATAATCATTGAAAGATACTTAAACGAAATAATTAATTTTGTGAAAAGTTTGGTATACAGAGCTGTAGATTACATCGATCGCGGCGTGGACATACTTTACGTGGTGGACCAGCTCATAGCCACGAGCTTCACGTTCTTGAAGGTGAACGTTGTGAACTGCGGGAAGATGGGGGTCGTGGCGCTCATCCCGGAGCTGGGTTTGGCGAGTCAACCTATCAACGATACGGGCATTGCGGAGGTGGTTGTGCGCTTGGAGAGTTTGCGCGGCAGGGGGCTATCGTCTCTAGGAGCCGTGCCGGCGTTCCAGCGCTTGGACCGCGACGGAAGAGTCGGCTACGTACAGGTTCCCGGCTCCATAGCCAGCTTGGAGCCGATAGTCGTCCCACTGGCGCCGGCAACGGTCATTAAGGACGGGAAGCTGCTGGTCCGGTTCGTTACGCCGATCAGAAACGATCCTTGGACGTCCTACTCGGGGATCTCCATAAACGTGGAGTTCTTCGCCGACGGTAAGCCGATAGCCGCTGGCTGGGATAAGGGTTCAGGCTACATCATAAACTTCGAAGGCAACAGGAGCGCTGGGATGATTACGCTGAGGATCAGCCAGGTTAGCACCAAGGGAGGCTGCTCGCTGGGGGTTGCGGTGCTGGTGCCAGTGGCCGACGAGATACCGGTGTACGTGAATCCGCAGGCGCTGGCTGGGCGCGCGTAGCTAGCACTTGACTACGAACTCGTCGAAAACGTACTGTACGAGGAACATGCCGTATTCCTCCAAGCTTAGGCTGAACTCTCTTTGTAGGGGTATGCCTAGCAGCTCCCTGAGGTTGCCGTCGAGGTCTAAGAGCTCCGCCCTCACAGCGATCTTCTTCCCGTAGTTCAGCTCGACTGGTAGGAGCGCGCTCCTGTTGAGGAGCACGTCGATGGGGAGGCCCGCTGTTACGGTGCACTGCTCCACCTGCTTGCCAGCGTGCTCGAGCACGAGCCTGATGAGCGTCACTCGGATGAACTTGCACTTAAAACCGTAGTATTCGCAGTCCTCAACGTGGATCACGGGGCGCGCCACCACCTCGACCCTATCGTTGTCAACAATCACGAGCGCGGAGCCTGTTGCGTTCGCGTAGGGGGTGGGGTCACCTCTGATAATTAGGCTTCGCGCCTCGCTGACTGTGGTGGTGACGGTAGGCAGCTGCAGCGTGTACTCCTTGGCTTGCGTTGCTTGTTGCTCGACGAAGGTTTGGACTCTTAAGCGGAGTAGAGCGCCCCCGGAGCGGAAGGTGTACGCGGTTTGAGGGGTGAACTTCCCGCCCTTTTTGTCCAGTATCGTCGCCAGGTTCTCCACGTTGTCCCGTATCATCTCGAGCTTGATCGCCCTTTGCGGGAAGAGGTAGGGTTTGAGGAGGGTGAACGCGAGGGCCGTGGCAGCGATGCCAACCGCCGCCAGGAGCGCGGCTTCTACAGCTCTGCTGGGCATTGATTTCCGGTTTTAGAGGTCGGATAAAAGCCTTATGCGTTGAGGGTTGAGCAGACAGGGCAGTTCGGGTTCCGCTCGACGTCGTAAACACCGTACACGTTCAGCTGCATGTTGAGGTAGAGGCGCTTCCCGGCGAGGGGGATCCCGGTGTCGCTCGGCCACTTCCCCTCTTTCGCGTATCGCTCCCACCCTAGGAGCAGCTTCACCACCTCCTGGGCCATAGCCGCCCCGAGGGCGGAGGTCACCGTGGGGAGCGCGGGTATCTTGGGGCCCGAGAACACGAGAGGGGAGCCGGAGCAGGAGAGGCGGTAGTTCATCGACCTGTACTCCAGCTCGCCGATATCGCACGCCAGGCACGCGGTCCGGCCGGGGATGACCACTTGCGCGTGGCCTATGTAGCCGCTCATGCCGCCGTCCACGAGCGGCTTGCCGTTGTACACCGCCGCCGCGTTCAGCTCGAGCCTGGCGGCAAGGTTGTCCAAGCAGGAGACGTACACCTGGCTCCGCTGGTAGACTTCGTGGTCGTGCGCCAAGTGGTGGATGTCGGCTTCGACGGGGATTACGCGGGTGTAGCCGTAGGGGGAGAGCTCCGTAGCCCGCTCGGCGAGCGCGCTGACCTTGCTCCTCCCCTTACTCGCGTCCTCCCTCCTGAAGAACACGCACCGGTTGAGGTTGGAGGTCACCACGACGTCGAAGTCGACCACGTAGATCGTCCCGACGCCCACCATAACCAGGTTCTTTACGACCTCGTTGCCCAGCGCGCCGGCCCCCACCACCAGCACACTAGCGTTCTCCAGGATCTCCTGCTGCCACCCGCGGAGCAGCTTCTGCCTGCTAGCGGCGTCCTCGTCGAACTTCGCGATCCTGAGCACCTTCAAGCCGGTTCACCACTTGAGGAGCCCTCTCTTCATCGAAACCCTCCCGCACTGCACGCAGTTCATGTCCTGGACGAGCTCCGCGACGCAGCGCGCGTGGTAGAGCGCTCCGCAGTTGGGGCATATCAGCAGCTCGTCGTTGTAGTCGAGCTCGCCTTGGCAGAGGAGGCACTTCCTCGGCAGCCTCAGCAGCCTCACCTCGACGAGGTCTCGCTCCGCCATGAGCGTGATCGTAACGCATATCTACCCTAGCCCTAATAAGTGTTCCGTGGGAGTTCGGGTAGCCGCGGTGCGGAAAGTCGAGGTCCGCGGGGAGCCCGCGCTCCTCGCCGCTCGGGCGTACCCCGCTGCCCTGAGCGAGCTTCTAGCCGCATCGGACGCCCGGCGGTACCTGCAGGCTGTGAACGCGATCGAGAGGAGGCTCAGGGGCCTCGTTTCCAGCTACCTGGACGGCCAGGTTTCCGAGCGCGAGCTGAAGGAGGAGTTCGTTAGGCTGGCAGAGGAGCGGGAGCAGGCGCTCCTGAACGCGTTAGCCGCGCTCGACGTGGTGTTCGTGGTGAAGGAGGCGGAGGAGGAGCTCAAGATGGTGGAAAAGGTGCTGGCCAGCATCGGCGGGCTCGGGAGCCCCGACGCCTTCACGAGGCAGCTCCTTAGGAGCGTGGTCAAGAGGAGCTTGGAGAGAGTCAGGAGCTCTAGGAAGGTGCTCAAAGCGCTATCCTACATGCTCGAAGAGAAGATCAACGAGATCAACTTCAACATGGAGTACCTGAAGAAGGCGGTATCGGCGAGACTGCTGCCGAGGGAGGAGGCTTCCGGCAGGTTAGCCGCTCTCGCGAGGGAGTACTCTAGGTGCGCGCGTGCGCGTAGGGAGCTTGAGGTGCTTTCCCTTTCCCTGAA
>JAJHRM010000196.1 GCA_020832965.1 Thermofilum sp.
ATGGGTGCTTGCGCTCAATCTCATATACCTTCCCGTATTCTATGCTGCCCAAAAGCATGCCATAGAGTCGCTGCAGACGAACATCAGGGTTCTGTACGAGAGCGGCGCTAGCGTGCGTACGATAATCGGTGCCTTAATGGTCTCGCTTACCGCTGTCCACACGGTCGCCGCTCTTTACGCCTGTGCTCTTGGTGTAATAATGGTTTACACGGCACATCTCCTACTGAGCTTCGTGCAGCTATTACCCCCTCCCTCGCTAAGGGTGGACATTGTTCCGCTGCTTCTAGTTGAAGCTTTTTCCGGAGCCTGTGTATCCTATCTTGCATGCAGGGGTGCGCTAAAATGGTCTCAGCCGCGTTAGGTGTCGCGTTGACTGTGAACGCCCGCACAATGGTGCGCAATGCATTAATTTTAGCTATGTTAGGTTGGCTCTCGCTAGAAGCCCTAGGGCTCGTCAGCGCACTGCTGAATTTTTACGAAAGAGTTTTAGATATTAAAGATGGTTTAGTAGTCTCTGCTGCGGGGTTCTCGCCGTTAACAGCATTAATGTCCAGAAGCGAAATCGAGAAGAAAATTTCTGGGATAGCTAATATAACAATAGATTACTATCTTGTTACTCCTGTACTCGTTGAAGATAAAATTCTAGTATTAAAAAGTAGTAATTCTAGTGTTACGAACTGCATCTTCATTAGTGAACTTCTCGCGCGAGATCTCGGTGCTCGCTTAGGAGAACATGTAATCGTGTCCTCCGTTTTTACAGGAAAATTTTTCTGTTTAAAAATTTGTGGGTACACTGACGTCAGCGGGTACGTCGCTGAAGCATCCTACGACCTCGTAGCAAAAATCAGGGGAGCGCCACCAGGATATTACTCCTATGCCGTAATTAGAGGAACCAGGGAGGCTTTGGAGGAAGCTGCGCAGGCTCTTGGCGCTACGCTTGGTTCATCTAAGTTAGTTAATCTAGCGGTGATCGTCCTCCAACGCGTCAACGATAACAGGGCTCGCGCGGCGCTCTACAACACTCTCACGGAAGCTTATATGGTGAATTTCGGTCTGCATAGAGACTTCCTCTTGCACTTCGCTTGCGCAGCTGTTGCGTCCAGCACGCTAGGGTCGATCATGCTCGGCTACGATGCCGTAAAAAGCGCCAGGAGAGCATTCAAGGTTTTAAGAATCTTAGGGCTTTCGAAAAGAGGGCTTTTAGCACTAGCCGTGCTGATGGGTCTCGCTACGGTGTGCGCGGGTGATCTCTTATCGGTTCTGATATTCACACACGTGGAAGCGTTTGCTTTAGATATTGTTGGTTTTGTACTCAAACCAGTGTTGCCGAAAGACCTGGCAGCAGGTGTTCTCGCCACGTTGGCGATGCTTTACATGGTAGGGCTCATCGTGGGCGTCCGCCGTGAAATCGAGTGAAAGCACCTCGCTGTTAGCTGCCCTAGTCATCGCAGCTCTCTCTAGGGTGCTACCAGCCGCGGTAAGCGGCGCAGTGTTCTCTACGGACTCTTGGCCGCTCATTAAATTGGCACAAACACTCCTCGAAAAACCGAACACCGCGGTGCTAAGTCTCGGCACGCCTCACGCCAAGTGGCCTCAAGCAGTTTTCTTTTCCGTAATTTACACCGAAGTATCAGGTGTTGACGCGGAGACCTTCTACGCTTTTCTAGGCCCTCCGCTAATGTCGTTCGCCCACGCTCTGCTGCTTTACGTGCTGCTGAGCAAATTAACGGAGGGTTTAGCCAGAAGCTTCCTCCCACTTTCCTCGCTAATGTTCCCGCCTTTTGCTGTGTACACGTCTGCTTACCTTAAGGAAACATACGCTCACCCTCTCCTCCTCTTGTTCTTCGCGGTAACTACCGCTAGAGAGCCGAAGTGGGGCGCAACGCTTGTGGCGGCGTCGGCTCTCGTACTCAGCCACCCCCTCGCGGCGCTCATGGCGATAGCTACTGCGACAACGTATGTGTATATTACACTCGTAGATTATCTCAAGTCTGGAGCCGTGGAAGGCGGTCGCCGCCGCTGGCAGCTTGCCGTCTCAACCTTGGTGCTCAGTGCCTTCTACTTGCTTCACGTGATCTCCTTGGGCTTACCTTACGTGCTCAACGCGGCAGATGCTTTAGTACTTATGGCTTATAGCCTGGCACTTTACGCCACCTACTTCATCCTTCATGCTGATAGGCTAGGCTTTACGGTCTTAACAATCGTATTGCTGCCTGTTGCAGCGGTCGCTTATTTTAACTTGCTCGAAGGAGTACCAATGGGTGTGAACGCCATCCTTTACTGTTTCCCTTTAGTGCTACTGACTGTGGGGCTTTACAACCCCAAGAGCGAGGAAGGGCGCATTATGGCGTCGTTGCTCCTTCCGCTAAGCGTATTGGTTCTCTACACTCTTACTTACGCAACGTGGATGGCTGGAATAACTCATAGGTTTCTCAACTACCTAGTGTACCCGCTCGCATTGAGCGTAACCGCCCTTTCCAAGGTTAAACCCAAAGCGGCAGCTGTGCTCGTGCTAGTTTTCGCTGCAAACGCCCTCTCGGTTCTCAGCAACGTCTCTGCGGGTAAGGATCCCGTAGTGTTCTACTGGAGGTACACGCCGGAAGACGTTGTTTTCAAGAATTTCGTCTGTACGTACAAGGCCGGGCGCGTGGTAGCTGGCGCGAAGTACTCCTACATGCTCGGCGAAGAAATTATGAGCGGGAGTTTCGAGCTGTTCAACATGCTACACGCCTGCGGCGCAGCTAGGCGTGCACTGCTCGCAGTTGGCCGCGAAGAGTTCGTCTACGGAGTACCGCTTACGCCGCTACACTTCCTAAAGCTTCCCTCAATGGAGGAATTCTCTAAATGCTTCAGCATTGTGTACAGCAGTTCGCAAAATTACTTAGCGGTGAGACAAGGTTGAACATCCTCGAGCTGCGCAGCATCTATAAAACCATCGGCGGCGAGCCGGTTTTGAAAAACGTTGACCTATCGTTAGCTAGCGGCACAATAGTGGTCATCAGGGGTAGGAGCGGTGTCGGCAAAACAACGTTAGCCAAGGTAGCGTCCTTGCTGCTAAAACCTGACAAAGGTAAAGTCGCGTTCATGGGTCGGGACGTCGGCGGGCTTGAAGATGCAGAGCTATCGGCTCTGCGGCTAAAATACGTAGGCTACGTCGATCAAGAGTGCACCCTGATAGAGGAGCTGACGGTGCGGGAGAACGTCGCGCTGCCGCTCAAGCTACTGGGTGTCAGGAAAGCCGCTCTCGAGGAAGCCCTGAACGAAATTTTTGAAATTCTCGGTTTGAAAGGTCTAGAGCTCAGGAAACCTCGCGAGCTTAGCGGTGGTCAGAGGCAAAGGGTCGCCTTAGCACGCGCTTTAGTTAAGAGGCCTAAGCTGCTGGTTCTCGATGAACCCTTCGCGCACCTAGACGACGAGACCGTAAAACTAGTCATAAATTACCTCAGGCTGCTAGCTAGGGAGAACGGCGTGGCGGTCATGTTGACGACAACTGACCTTTACACCCACATGGATACGGACGGGGATTACGTGCTCGCGGACGGCGCGTTGAGAGAGAACACCAGAGGGTCGAACACGCTCTCAGCCTCGTAGCCCTTAGGGACGGCTGCCTCTGCGATATTTTTAAGGTTCGGCATCAGCGGCATCTTGTGCGCCGTGTGCGTTGGCTCGCGATGCTGCCCCTGGCGCTGCTGGCTTGCGCCGCCGCGCAGCCGGGGGTAAAGAGGGTGGCGGAAGCGTTCAAGCTGGTCGAGCGGTTGAGCTCAGAGGGTGTGGACGTGAGCGGGCAGATCGCGATGCTCAACAGAGCTTTGGAGCTGTACGCGGAGAACAGGACGGGGGAGGCGGACGCGCTTGTCACCGAAGCCGCGAGGCAGCTCGAGAACCTCGAGCAGCAGCTACCCCAGATCAGGGCGGCGAGGTGGGCTAGCACGGGGTTCACGGTGGCCGCGCTCGCCGCGGTCCCGCCGCTCTTCTACTACTTCTTCCCCCGGCTCTACGCTCTGGCTTGGGCCCGCGCGAGGAAGAGGTGGCTGGTGAGGAAGCGTGGTAATCGACGATGAGGTCCTGGCGGTGCTGACAGCCATCGTCACGGTGGCGTGCGCGCTCGGCATAGCGCTCAGCCTCCCGAGGAGCCCCGAGCCTTTCACCGCGATCGGCTTGCTCAACGAGCAGGGGGAGATCGGCGACTATCCGCGCGTGCTCGTCGCCGGCGAACCGGTGAGGCTCCAGGTGTTTGTGATGAACCACCTGGGCAAGGCGGCGATGCTCAAGGTGGAGGCGAAGATCGGGGCGCGCGGCCGCATACCCTCGAACTCGACGCCCCTCGACGCGCCGCCCGTCTGGGAGCGGGTCGTGATCCTCGGGCACGGGCAGAACGCGACGATACCCGTCCAGATCGCGGTGGCGGAGCCGGGCTCGAACCTTGCGCTCGTCTTCGAGCTCTGGCAGTACGACGCGTCGAAGGGGGAGTGGGTGTACACGGGCCGCTGGTGCCACCTCTACGTCAACGTCACGAGGGGTGCGCCGTGAAGCCGAAAACGCTCTGGGAGGAGGTGGAGGAGCGCGCGGAGCGGAAGGGCCTGCTGAGCGCGTGCCTCGAGCTCTACCGCTCCTGGGCTTCGGGGGAGCTGGAGCTGGAGGACCCCAGCCCGCCCGCAACGCTCGCCGAGTACCTGCTGAGGCCCGACTACAGCCTCTGGCTCTGGGCCGTCGCGGCCCTCGTGCTGGCGACCGCCGCGCTTGTGGCGGCGACCGAGGGCGCGGGGGGCCCGCTCCTCCCGCTCCGCTACGTCCTGGGCACGGTGTTCGTGCTCTTCCTACCCGGCTACGCGCTCGTGGAAGCCCTCTACCCGAGGGGGGACGAGCTGTCGCCGCTCGAGCGCCTCGCCCTGTCCATCGGGCTCTCGCTGGCGCTGGTCCCGCTCGTCGGCCTCCTCCTCAACTACACGCCCTTCGGCATCCGCCTCTACCCGGTTCTCGCC
>JAJHRM010000197.1 GCA_020832965.1 Thermofilum sp.
GTGGTTCTGGTGTCTAGCGTGAAGCCGCCCAGGTAGAAGTTGTAGGGGGCTGTGACGAGAATGTTCACGGTGGCGTAGACTCGTGCGAGCCACGCCACAGCGATAGCGGCTATCTCGAGGAGGAGTGTGGAGGCGATTGGCTGGCGGGAGTGTGCCTTAAGGTCTGCTAGGCCTGCGGCTGTGGTCAGGATCAGCGATGCGAGGAGCGCGTAGTCGAGCCTGATGAGGAGGTACAGGGGCTCGGCGCTAGGGAGGGCTAGGGGGGCTAGCAGCACTGCGACTGCGCAGAAGCCCAGCAGGACCCTGTGCCTGGGCGGCAGCCCCTGGGAGCGCTGGCGGGGCTTTGTCACGCCGCTGCCTCCTCGAGCGCCCTCCTCACGGCCTCCCTGTGCAGTGGTGTCTGCCAGGCGACGCGCTTGCCGATGCCGAGCTCGGGGTCCTTCTCGGGCGGCGGCTGGTCGATCCAGAGTTTCTCGCTCCTGTCGTACATGTTGTACACGATGAGGTTCCTGGCTTCGAGCTCGCTCGCCAGCTCCTCCCCCTCCGCGCTCCACAGCGCGTCGGGGTCCTCCACCGCCTCCCTGAGCAGCCTGCCCCACTTCTCCACGAAGCCCGCCGTGATGCCCTTCGCTCTGGCGAGCTGCGCGGCAACTGCTTCGACGTCCCACTTCGCCCGGTGGAGGTTTGCGAGCATCTCGGGGTTTCCGCCGGTCAGCCTCCACGCCTCTTCGACGTCGGGCTTTGGCCCCGGTATCTGCTCGTAGAGCTGCTCGAAGCCCTCCCTGCCCATGTTCCACATCGGCATGAGATCGGCCCACCGGTGCCTCCCGATCTCCCTCCTGGACACTCCCTTGCTAGTGGCGACGAGCACGACCATCTTCTCGTAGTCGTGGAGGGGGTGCTCGATCGTGTTCAGCAGGCCTTTGACGTATGCTGCTGCCTGGCCAAGCCGCGCGCGCTCGTTTCCGACGACTACGATGCAGAGGAGCTTGTCGTCGAGCTTCTTCAGGAGGTACTTCACGCTGCTCCTGGATCTGTCGGCGCGGACCTCGTCGGGCTGGGAGACCACCTGGGATAGGAATGCCTGAACCTCCGCTGCGGACCTTAGCCCCAGCATCCGCACCCAGTCCCCGTGCCTCTCCATGATGTGCTCGAGGGCCTTCCTCGGGATCTTCACGGTGGCTAATATTCAAAGCCCTCTGCCTGCGCTAGAGTCTTCCAGGCGAAGTGCGCGCTGTTGTCGGGCTGGGCGATAGCGGCTAGCACCTCGATCTCCGCGATGCCGTACTGCTCCATTCCGAGGGGGGGTGCCTGGTGAACCCTACCCTCTTCGCGATGAGAGCTCACGCCTCTAACGGTGAAACTCCTTTGCGCTCTAGCTTCTCCGGGCTTTACGCTTCCTCCGTAGGTAGGCGAGGGAAGAGCCTGCCGCTATCGCGCATGCAACTAGCAGCACGGCGAGTTGGCTGTAGTCTGCCCTCCAAACGGCTGCTAACACCCTCGGCTTGTCTACGCTCACTTCCACGACACCCGGTTCTACAACTCGATCTCCAGGCTCTAAGCCCTCCCAATAGTCGAATACCTGGCGGATGAGCGGAGCTGTGTAGACTTCCGTTTTCCTCAGCTTCACTACCGCACGGCTACCCTCATCGTACCAGCCCTCTCCCTCCGCTGCGCTGTAAGGCGTTGAAACCGCGACGTAGTGCTGCACCCTCCACCTCGCTTCGAACGACCGCGGCCTATCTACAACGAAAGAGATTGAAGAGTTACTCGAAAGCAGCAGGTTCCCCTCGTACCAGCCCTCGAATAGAACGCGGCTACGCTCATGCTCCACGCGAGACGCGTCAATCCACAGCTTCGCAATAGCACCTTCATCATACCAGCCTTCACCGTGTACTCGACCAATTCTCGATACGCCGCTAACGAAGTACTGTTTCGTGAAAGTAGCTCTCAAATTTAGATTGGAATCGATAACGATCTGAATGAGAGAGGAATTTACAATAAATGTTGCACCCGGTTTTTCTACGATCCAGTAGGTGAACGCGAAGCGGGTTTTATTGTCGATGTACACGACGCTTGGAGCTTCGAAGCTCTGCTCAGCACCTTGGGAGAAGAGCATGAGGGAGGGTAGGACCTTAAGCTCACGGTCGCCAGCGAACACACGGTTTACAACTCGCGGGTTACTATCGATACGAACAACCATCTTCTCGCTCACTTCGATCATCGCTATTTCGCGCGGTCCTAAGCTTAAGTCAAGCGAGAAACTTTCGAGGTGGCTGCCGATATACACCGGTCGATCGTCTCGAATAAGTATCGCATTCGCATTCCCCGAAAACCCGTACTCTGATAAGTTCACATAAAGGTGGAGGCTTACGTTTTTGTCCCAAATGTTCACGAAAATGAAAGCTACATCGCCCCCTCTGCTCCGCCAGGCGGAGTGCAGCACCGCGGGCGTCACGGTTGCGTTAAGCTCGTAAGGTGAGAGGTACCAGTGCGGGTTAGCGATCACGATGGTTGGCGATGAGATGCTTAGAGGCTTAACCATGCTGCCGTAAACCAAAAACTCCCTCCCCCACGTGTACCGGAACACAGCCGCTTTCTTGAAGAATTGGACGATAGGATTGAAGCTTATCTGAAGGGACATCCTCTCGTTAAGCGTGGGCAGTCTTATCTCTAAGGGTTCCCCCCACACGAGCGAAGTCGCTAAAGCCTTGATGGAGTAAGCTGTTTCGCTCAAACTCCATCCGTGCACGTAATGCCCCCAAGACGAAATGTACTCGCGGTACACGTACTGGAACATCGGGATTGCCTGAGCCCCACTAATCTGCCAGTACCAGTGAGTGGGGTACAGCTCATAGACGTTCCCGCGCGAGTAGAACCTATCCAAGTACGGAATGTAAAGCTCGCATATTTCTTCGGAGGAAAACACAATTTCTGGGTTAAGTTTCTTGGCTTCAATTATAACTTCTGAAAATAGATTCCTATACGACTCGAACCACCATTTGCCATAACCTTTCGGATGCCCGTGATCCTCATCTAGGCATGGGTAAGGGGGGTCGATAAGGCTCCCATCCAAGTGGACGTGATCGACCCCGTGCTCAACCAGCGTTAAAACGATCGTTTTGATGTACTCCCTCCACTCACGAGCGCCGGGGCACATAGTCCTGTACTCTCCGCTTTGGTCATGTGGTAGCTTAACGGAGTACTTCTTCATCTGCTCCCACTCAGGCAGCTTCGTCGAAAACGAATTCGTCGCTATGAAGACGGAGACCCTCCCTCCAGCTTTATGCACACCTTCAACCATCCTATCGAAGGCTTCCCACCCTTCGATTGGCGGGAAATAATCCGGGATCAGCTTGAACGTACCGTGCTTCTCCCAACCCCAAACCTGCATGATCACCGGCATCCCTAACGTCCTGATGGAATCCTGTGCGAGCTGGGGGACTGTGGCGAACGGTATGCGGCTAGCCCATCCACTATCGCTCGGGGTGTAAAGGGAGGTGGAGTGGATCGCCGAGATCTCTAAGAACCATGAAGGTGTTGACCGCTTTCTAGCTTCCACGCACCACCACTGTTTCTCAGCCCACTCCTTGTACATGTCAGCTGCGGTGTACCAGTCCCCGACGAACACCCCTACAACAACACGGTAGCTGGGCGTGAAATTCATCGTACCGTAAGGGTTGAGATGCGTTACCGCTATGTTCCAATCTTTCATAGAAAACCTGTAAACGGAAAATTTCTTCACGTTACCCTCGGTATCGTCTGACGCGACGTACAGCCCACCGAGCTTCTCATCGTAGAATGCGAGGAACTGCATCGAAACCCAACCGCTTGGGTAGAGCTGCCAGGGTATCTCCGGGTTAACGGGCATCTTTTCAAGCGGGTTCCTTAACAGCAAGCCCGTTAAAGCTGGGTAAGCTAGGTAATCGTCTTCAGAGTTCTCCCCTATTTTGGTGAGCCCTGAGATGATGGGAAACGCGACATCCGACAAGTCTACATCATCTTCATGGCTTACCGCGTTAATCGCCCAATAGGTCAGCGGAGAGTCGTTCAAAACCGTTACGTTAACTTCGACCTCGATATCGAGAAGCCTATTTCTGGCAACCTTATCGCCTCCTACAAACCCCTTCCACCGCATAAGTAGGGTCTTCCCATCCTCACGCGCGTTGAAACTGTACGCGAACTCTTTAGCCATGAACGTGTGCGTCCCGCTTGTCCCGATGTAGAAGAGCAGGTGCGGTTCCCCTTTAGCTGCACCGCGTTTTTCAGATAGGAACGCAATGCCTGTTAGCTTGTTCACGATGTTGACGAGTCCTCCCTTATCGTTCTTATCAAATATAATCTCGATATACTTGTTTCCGACAACTATTTTATCGGAGGTGTCAAAGATGTAACTTGAAGAAACCGGACTGCCAAATGCAATTATACAGTTTTGAGCTAGAACTAATAAGATGAGAAGAAATGAAGCGTACCATACGGAAAGGATCTTATACGTACAATCTCTAGCAGAAGGGCCCACGCGCCTGTTCAACAGCAATATGATACTTAAAGATAACGACTCGCCTGAGCTTACTTCGGCGTACGAGGTTTTTATATGCGCGCACGCGCTCCTAAGCTCCTCCAAAAGCTGCCTGCCTATAGACATGCCCAACAATACGTTACAATAAGTCAATATATAGGGATGACTGAGGTGGATGAACCTTCACATCCCATGCCTTTAGCACGCGCAACTCGATAGCCTGAAATCTCAAGAAAAGGGAAAAAATGCCGGCAACCCCTCCTAGCCCTAATCACGAAACTGCCCCTGGGAATAATGCACGACACATACTGCGCTGAGCTATCCTTGATCTCCATTGCATAATCTAGCCGTGGTTTAGTACTAGTGGGTCGCTTCAAGAGATTTTAGCGCGCTGAAACTATGTCCTAGCCCTTTCTTTTCAAAGCTTTGACAGCCTTGAGAGG
>JAJHRM010000198.1 GCA_020832965.1 Thermofilum sp.
CGCGGGGCGAGAGGTGGCTTGCCTTCTACCTCGAGGTCAAGGCGGCTGCGCCGGGAGTCCTCGAGAACCCCGAGGACCCCAGGGCCTGGAGGCTGGTGCCAAGGGAGAGGCTCGTGGAGGCGGGGGTACCCGTGCTACCAGGGCCCCAGAAGCTAAAGCCAGAGCAAGCCCAAGCCCTCAAGAAGCTACTCGAGCAGCTCAAGTGAGAGCGTGGAGTGCCACCTCATAGTCGCCGGCAAGCAGCTGAGCACCCCCGCTCACCTTCGACAAGCTGATCGAGCTCTGGCGTGCTGGAGCGGCGAAGCCCTTCGAGGAGATTAGGAGCACGGTGGAGGGGGAGCTGGGCCCAGTCGAGCTCGACGGGCTCGCGGCCTACATAAAGCGGAGGGAGAGGGTCGCAGTAATCGAGTGCTTCCTGAAAGCGGGGGGCGGGAAGGTAAGCGCGGTTATAGCCTGCGCTGAAAACCCGGAAGCAGCGCGCGCTAAGCTGCTTATGTCATGCCCCAATCCATAGCCTTAATGCTATATCCACATGCTTGTAGAGTTCCACCAGTTCTCTCCAAGACCTTACCTTATCATCTATTGCCGGGATTGAGAGCTTTAATGAACCCCTTATCTATTCCTAGTCTAACGGGATCCGGCGCGCGTGCTAGAAGATCTACTTGGCTTACTCAAAGAATTCAGAGAATTCAGAATAGTATCTGGAAGACTAATGGCGCACGCTAAGAAGGCTTCCCATATTTCGACTAAGCTTTTTTGCTCATCTTTTTCCGAAAACGTTTTTCCAGCGCGCGCTAAGACCCGTGAGAAACACAGCCGTGTATGTGCAGATGCGCGCGCTATCAAAATAGTTTCATTTCTCTCTTAATAAAACTCATCTATAGACATTTGGTATTCTTCTCTAGCTTTGATTTCTATACGCGACTTTAGATAAATACCTTCTCTAATACCTTTAGATTTGACTTCCTGATATATTTGTTCAAATTCGGGAAGGGGGATGAAGCGTGCCATTGAAGCAACAAGATATTCTCTATCTATCTCAAAGGCTAACCACCTTCGATTTAACCTCTCAGCAACATACCCTGTAGTGTTAGAACCTGCAAATATATCTAGAACTATATCACCTTCATCGGTCAAAAATCTTATGAAAAACTCTGGAAGCTCTTCTGGGAATCTGGCTGGGTTAGGTCTCAGGTTTAGCTTTCGGCATGCTTGTAAATATGGCGAGTTGCTGTCTGTATTTGGAATAACCAAAAGATTTGGAGGAATAGCTCCTTTACTTGGCTCCAGAATCATGAATCTTTCACTAACATAATGCCCTGATGGGCGCTCCTTAGGCCGGTAAAAACGCTCTCTAAGCCTTAATAGTTGTCTCATTCTGTCAGAATAATCTATTAGAACATTCTCAACATTAGCCTTTGGAAAATCTTGCTTGGCCAACCAAAACACTAAGTTCACTGAATCCTTGACTCTTATCTTTCTCTTATTTACCCATTCAATTGGCGATGGAAGCTTAGATGGATTAAACCAGAAAAATTCTTGTGCTAAAACAAAGCCAAGTTCATCTACAAGCTTTATGAGAAGTCTATAGGGATAGAGAGACTTTACAGGTCTACCTTTTACGTAAACCCCGCCAAGATCTATCACAAAGCTTCCTGAATCTTTCAAAACTCTTTTAACTTCTCTAGCAAAAGGTTCAAACCATTCAACAAATTCATATTCAAAAGCAAAAGTTCCATACTCCTTGGGTCTTTGCAAGGGAAATGGTGGAGATGTTACAACAAGGTCTACAAAAGAAGATGGTAACTTCTTCAAAAGTTCTCGTGAATCTCCAACATACGCCGCGCCTAAATCCGTGTAGTAGAGCGGAGTGCCTAGATCCTTCAGTTCCTCAGATAATGCAAAGGGTTTCTTACTGTGCTGTCTCACCATTCCTCTAACCCCCATATCCAACTTTTAAGAACAACCCATAGTACATTAGCCGCGAAAAATACCTCTTTATCTTTACTCCTAATTAATTCTTTTTGTGTATCTGAAAAGGTTTTTGGATCTTGTACACCGAGAATGTATGATACCCATATTTTAGAATCTTCATCTACTACCAAATTCAATACATCTTGAAAGTACTCCTCCAATCTATCTCTCAGTATTTTTCCTAAAACCCATGAAAGCCCTTCTCTATGCTTTTGATTTGGAACTTTGAACTTCTCGAAAACCTTATCTGACACTGCTTCCTCATGTTTACGAAAAATTTGTAGTAATGCTCTTGCAGCTTCTTTTTTAACTTCAATATCCATCGAATTAAAAGAATTAATAAGCTCGTCAAAGGCTTCAGGAATTCCTAGCTCACCTAAAGCCCACGCAGCAGTAGCCCTTACTACTACAGGTAACTTTGGATTCGTTAGAACGTTTTTGATTATTGGAAAAGCAATATTTGGATTTGCTTCACTCAGGCTAATTAAAATTTCATGTATATCTACTTCCATATCTCCATTCTTATTTATAATAAAATCAATATAATTTCTTCCAATATTATCATTAAGATTTAGTAAGCTAACTGCAACCTCATAAAGGACAAGTTTTTCTTCATTTTTATCATATAACTTCTGTCTCAGAACCTGCCTTACTGTAGGATCATCGAAATTCCTTAAAGCCTTAGCGGCTATAAATCTATCTACACGAGAAGAACTCGATAAAAGATTAATATAATGATCAACGCTCACGCTTTTATCACAAGGTACCTGCGTTACTATGTCAACTACTGAAGCAATTGCCATACCTTTGGTAATTGCCTCACCTTTTTTAACTAGAGGTTTTAATTTTACCTCCTTTCCACCCCTCTTCATATAAAGAGGTATACGCTTTCTTCTATTACCAACTAACATTTCAATGTAATCTTCCTTGATATCTAAAACCTTCCCATCATTTGATGCAAACTTTGTTGGCCATATCACCCGCTTCTCAAAACCCTCTTCTTTCCCCTTAGAACTCATGAAATACTGTCCATTATTGAATGCATTCTGTAAATCTTTAACTAAAACATAGTATATCGGACCTACAGCTTTCCATTTTATCGGCTCAGAGCCTGTCTTTTTACAGACAATAAATACTACGTAGTCATCATCATTCAAACCATAGTACCATGCTCTGTCGGGATTTGTTAATGAATGAGACATTGATATCTCTGGCTTGGTCTTGCTCCTTACCTCAAAGCGTCTACCACACTTCAAACATAAGAGATCAGGGACCCTAAATCTCTTAACCTTTAGAGAGATCCACACCTTAAAACTCATAGTACCTTTTTCTATTGCTAAAGGATTATGTCCCTGACTTCTCAGCACCTCAAGAGCTCTTCTAACACCTATAGTACCCATAGCTACTTTTTCGACAAAACTCTCATAGCTTTTAGTAAAAAGTCTTCTTTGAGACATACTCCCACCAGCACGCGCTAACATAAATAGCTTGATGTGTTTTTATAGTTATTGTTGATTAGCGCGCGTGAAAGGAGTCATGCTCTCGCGTGCTCAAACGCCTCACAAGTAGAAGTGATTCCCACACTCCTTAGTGATCACCATGGCGGGTAAGGTCCTACTCGCTTTCATACTTTTCGCACTAGCCTGCTGTGTTATCACTACTTTCCCGGAACCTACTACGTCCACTCAATTCACGCTTGATACGATCCCTCCTAGCAGCCAAAATTACCCCTTGTCGTGGGCCGGCGCGCCGCCTAATGTCCTGTACCTGGCGGCAGATAGCTTCAATGTTGATAATCTACTCATAGACAAGACCGTGAGTTTTCATGGAGCTATAGATGTGGATGGAAGGTTAGTTGCATCATGCGCTCTCACTGCAATTTACTGGAATAGCTCGAGTAGCTTACAGGTTCGCTTGAGCGGCTCGCTGCAGACTTCTGAGAGCTTAGCCATACCCCGCAACTCGCAAGTTATAGTTAGTGCTCCTAGCGTCATTCATGCAAGGTACTACTTCGTTTATAGCGCGCCCTTCGACCTCGGCTTCGGCCTCTCGAACACCTTCTCCGCCTTGATCTTGAGGCGGTAGGGCCAGATGACTCTCCCCTCCTCCCTCTCCCTGGCCGCAGCGGCTCGCCTCTCTCGAACTTGCCCTCGACGACGCAGCCGATGACGCCCGCGCCCGTGGCGTTCTACGCCACGATGTCGCCGGGCTGGACCTTCGCCCACAAGCCCCTCGCATTCTCGCTCACGCCCCAGACGCCCCTCTCCAAGGTGATCTTCCAGTTCCCCGGCGTCCCGCTCAGCGCCCAGTAGCTGGGCATCGTGAAAAACACGCTTTTTCTGCTGAAAAGCTTAGTGTTTGCAAAGCATCCCAGCTAAGCACTCGTGGTGTGCGCTCAGCCGCGCTAGCCCTCCCGCTTCAGTGGCTGTACTGAGGGCAGGGCGCAACTCAGTAGGAAACGGAGTCCACGGCTCGTCGTAGCAGCGCTGCTCCCTCGCGGTGGTGGCTGAACCTCCTCAGCTGCCGCGCGGCGGTCGCGAGCCCCCGGGGCTGGCTGCGCGTGCCAGGCGCGCGGTTTTCTCCCTGCTGAAGCTGAACCTAGCACTCTTGACTTGTACTAGGAGCTTCCCCCATTTCTCAGCGCGTGGAGGTCTTAGGATCCTCTACCCTCTTGCTCTGCCTAACTATTCACCCCCTTTCCTCAAGCCTTCTCTTCCAATTTCTCGCGCGCAACCTCCTCGGAACAGAGTGACCCCTGTGCGTGCTTCTATTCCACAAGGTGGGGAGCAGGGGACTTGTGTTTAAGTGAGGCGCGCACATAAGGGGGTGTTGTCCCTAGTGGTTTCAAGCGTGCTCCCGCAAGCTCGGTGTGCGTCGGCATTACCCCCTGAGTGCGAAGCCGTGCTCAGCGCTCACGTCCCTGCCCGTCTCTCTGTCCACTAAGCCTTTCGCCTCGGCAGCTACTCGAGGGTAGTTCCTC
>JAJHRM010000199.1 GCA_020832965.1 Thermofilum sp.
CATTTGAAGGAATCGATAGACATCAAGACCTTTTTTAGTCATTGTATGTACAAAAAACTTGGAAAGTAAAAGTTTATCTAAATCAACATCGCAATTACGCATTACAGTAACTTTTGGCTTATCTGGCATCTCTTCATTGAGTAGGGATTTTATTATAGCTTCTATAAGGGAGAGGGGAATCTCGAAGCCTATAGCATTCGTTTTAGGCAAATCCTTTTTAAGGCTTTTCTTAAATTTCACTTCGACAACCGGTCCTTCAGGAGTTACAGATGGCATGTACCACTGTGCGCGTCTGTAGAGTTCATGCATGCGAACGCCCGAGACAGCAAAGGGTGTTACGAACAGCAAGGGTCGTCCATATTTTAGGTCGGCAGCAGATGCTAAGGCAAGTTCTCTTTCTGGAACAACGTACACTTTGGGGAACAACCTCCTGCTCCAACTCCACTTATTGCATCTACCTTGGCTCCTCCTACCTATTGGGCACCTGCTCACAAATGGACAGTTAAGATCGTAAGGGTCTGTTGACATGCCCAGACCCAGTATGCAATACCAGCTATAGCCTAGATTGGACACACTGTATGCTTTTTCGGTTCTCTTTACTTTTTGCACAAGCTTTTCGTACCTATCCTGAATATCTTTAATTGAGTGTTTTTGAATATAATTGTATAGTTTTCCTGAACCATATTTTATGAATACTTTGCGAGAACCGGCTTGTATTATAATTAGTATTTCGCCATTTTGAGTATCCTTTAGTACATCGAGTGGTTTAATGGAAATAAGTTTTCCTGAATCTTCGTCAATTTTTAAGCATGCACCAATTATGAATTGAGCATTTTTAGGATGTATAAAAACCATGTTGGCAGATTCTAAAAACCAAATGAACCTACCTATTATACCATCAAATTCTATTTGGATCGGCTCGAATGGAGGATAGCGAGAGAGAAGCTGATCCATTGTAAGGCGAGCTGGTTCTTCTTCATGAAAGAAAGGCGCCATTATGCTCACTTCTTCCGTGTAAGGGTCTCCAGCCACACTTCTCAGCCCTGAGACTTTTTCTACGATCTCGTGAGCCCATACCTCTCCTCCCCATTCCAACGAACGCACTAGGTCGAGAATCTCCGGCGAAACCAACAAAGCCTTTTTCCTTTTCAAATCAATTATTAAGTTATCAGATTTCCCTTCTAATTCTTCAAAGTTATTTTTTAACTCTTTAACTCTTTTTTCTAATATCTTTAGATATTCGCCTTTTCTTCCAGCGAAACTTTTCATTTTTTCTCTAAGCAATTTCTCTAGCTTATAACATGTCTCCCTTTCATCTTCTGAAAATTTGCAAATCATTTCTAGATACCCTATAAATTTTTCTCTTACTTTATTAGACGTAAATATATCTTCAACTTTGTTGATATAATCTTTAATTGTTGTATAAATTTCTTTACATTTTCTACTTATTTCATCAACAAATTTAGAATCAACGTATTGTTGAACATTTTCTGGAAATTCTTTTATTTCGTCAATAGTTGATAAAATTTTGTTTATCAAATTTTCCATTTCGTATAATGTGTATCTTATATCCTCTACGTGAATAACTTCTTCTCGTTTATAACTCACTTTAAGCATTTCACTTAATTTGTTTTTTAACTCTTCTTTTAATCTTTCAAGTTCACTCATGAAATTTCACCTAGAGTATCCAAAATATATTTTGTAAATGATTGTAAGGTTTCTTGATCTCTTATGGGTCCTTTGCTAGCTCCGCTTGCATAAGTGTCTATACCTTTTTTAGCTAGTTTAGCTATGCTTTCAATTAACATGCGTCGTTGGATTACCTGTGGGTTATCCTTTGTGATAAACAATTTATACCCGCTAATGTTCATCGTTGCCACTGCTTTCATAAAACTCTCCTCGTAGGTTTTGAGCATCTCTGTAGGCAGCGCTCGGGCAAGAATAATTCCTAGGACGGTTCTCATAGTCTTATCGCTTCTACCGCCCCTGCCTATTCTTTGAACGAGTGAAATCGGGTTATCTAGCCCGGAATTAAGCACAAAGCCAACCCCGTCGTAGTCTACCCCTAGTTCCAGGGAAGACGTTGAAAGTGCGACGAGGCCTTCCCCGCTGCGCAACCGTGCAGCTGCTTTTTCCCTGCTCTCTCTGGGAACTTCGCTGTGAATTTCGACTACGAGGTCCTTCAGCTCGTTAAAAAGCTCTCCCCTTAGCGCTCGCTCTCGGGTTTGGTTAACCAAACTGATAGGCAAGTAGTGCCAGTAGCAGTAGGGATCCAGCGGATCGAGGCTGTCTATTAAATGGTCTTTCGGCTCTCCCAACCTTAGGTTTTCGACGTAGCCGCTCTTCACGCGCCTAAGCTCCTTTATGTTGTTTACGAAAAGTATCGACTGGGGTTGTTGAACTCCGCGCAGCTTGTAAGCGTAGCTTAAGAAAGCCATGAGAACGCTCCACAGCTGGCAGTACGTGTTCCACGAGTAGCAAGGGTTCATCGTGAAGTGCGCTAGGATGGCCAACCTCTCTCCTTTTATCTGAAGCCTCCCTCCGGCTACTTCGCTGTTAAAATCAAAAATCTCGCAATTACTATCTCCAGAAAGTTTTTTGATGAAATCGGGAGGGTCTGGTATGGTGGCGGAAGAGAAGACAAGCTTTACATCTTTCTGATCGCTGAGTTTCCTTAAGACATCGAGCAATGTAGCGAGGATGCCGCCGGACACGCCCGTATATTCGTGCGCTTCGTCGAATACCGCTAGCGCGACGTCGCTTAGCGCTCTCGCGCCGACGTCCTCCACCGCGCTGTCGAGCAGCCTTGTTTCGAGGGCCCACGGGTTCGTGGCGATGATGTCGGCTTGAGCAACAGTTTTCCGTACGGTTTTGACGAAGGCAAATTTTTTGTTGCAATTTTTGCAAACCACGCTGTCTACGCTCTCATAAGCAAGCTGCCCCTTTCTGCAGTAGGGGCATGCCACTCCCCTAAACGGCTCTCCTCTCTTGACGAGTTTCGAGCCGCGCGGTTGACGACCCGTAGTTATACCGACTGGGGTATCTCCGTCTCTAATGCCGAATGTTATGCCGTATCCAGCGCGTGCTAACTTATCGTTAACTATGCTTAGCAACTCCGTTATCCTGTATGCCTGGTCGATCGTCAGGGCTTTCCTCGGGTACACCAGCAGAACCTTCTTTCTTTTATCGTTCTCCAAAAGGCGCCACTTCATTACTACCGCTAACGAATAGAAGAGGTAGATTTCCGTTTTTCCGCTCCCCGTGGGAGCCACGATAGCGTACGTGCTCTTGTCCGAGGATAGCATCTCGCGGAGAACGTAAGCTTGGAAGCCGTCTAGCCCCGTGCCCCGCCGCTGCAGGTACTCTTTCAAAATGTACGTGTAAACGTCTGCCAGCTCACGGTTGTTATCGAAGAAGAGTAGGATCGCGCTCTGTAGCTTGCTCCACGATGGATTGTTCCCGCCTGGGATTATTGTCCGGTCTTCTTTCACGGGCACTTTTAGCCTGGTGATCGCGAACTTGTAGGAGAGGATGTAAGGAGGATTCCCGTACATGGTCGTTATCTGCGAGCTCCTCACGAGGATGTCCATGTGCAAGCTTCTTAGAGGCTGGTCAACGGCTTTTCTGCTCGGTAGCTGCACCAGGAAGCCTTTTCCAATCAACGATTTTATGATGCTATCCGGTTTGCTGAAACCTTTGTTTTTTAGAAAATCTTTCAATTCTTCGTAAGTAATAAAATAATTCGCATTATTTATCAAATACCAATCTTCTTGCTTGATATTACTGGATATTCGAGACACTTCCAGCTCGGTTATTATCGAGTGGTAGGCTCTGATCTCATCCTCTGACATCCTCGGCTGCTAAACAGCGGTAAACGATATATATTAGTTTCGGGGCCTACACTCTTTGTGGCGCGATGAGTGCTACGCTACTCGATGCGGTCCCCGCCCACTTAGTTAGTGAGGCCGTGCTGCGCACGGGGAGGGAGAAGGCGAGGAGGGTTCCGATTCACATGGTTCACAGGTGGTGGTCGAGGAGGTTCGCGGCTATCTACCGGCTAATCCTCGCCTCCTATCTCTTCAAGAGGGGGGAGGAGGTACTGGAGGCGCTGGATCAGCCCGCTGCTATGCGCGAGAGGGCTCGGGGTAGGGTCTTCTTCGAGCCTTTCGCGGGGGGAGGCACCGGGTTGGCCGAGGCGGCTCTGGCAGGGTTCGACGTTTACGGCTTGGACGTGAACCCCGTGGCCGTCGTGGCAGCTAAGGCTAGCCTTCTCATCGCGGCGCGAGGTTTGCCGGAAGGGTTCAGGGAGCTTTCTAAGCGCGTGCTTTCCGCCACTAAAGAGAATGTGAGTTTCCTCTGGGAGTTTGACGGCAAGCTCGTAACCTACATCCTGGTAACTAGGGACCGGGCCCCCACGTGGGTGTCGAGCTTAAGGGGGAGGAGGGTTGCGCTCTGCCCGCGCTGCTTCGCGGTGTTCGAAGTTTCAACCAGCTCTGCAGCGGTTTGCCCGTTTTGCAGCAGCGAAGTGGAGCTCACGAGCAAGCCCGCGGTCGCTGTGCCCTCTAGTGCGCCCGAAGTCGCTCCCGGCTGGAGGGCTTTCGCCGTAGAGCTGAGGTGGCGGAAGAACGGAAGGTGGGAAAGGGGGTACCACAGCGCAACGCATTCGGCCCCCCTGGCAGCGTGGTTGAGCGACGCCGCGCGAACCGCGCGCGAGCTCGCGCAAGGGTTAGACGAACTCCTCGGGGAGGTGGGTGGGGTGCACGAATCCTTCAGGTTGAGGGGGGCCGGTATCCGGAAGGCCTCTGAGGTCTTCGCCCCGCACCAGCTGGCCACCTTCCTCGCTTACGCGGAAGCCGCCAGGAGCTTGGCGGGGGGCGACGACGAGAGGCTTCTCCTGCTCGCTGCAGCCAGCGAGGCGGCTAAGTGCTGCTGCCTGCTTGCGA
>JAJHRM010000200.1 GCA_020832965.1 Thermofilum sp.
CGCAGTTCAGGGTTTACAGCGCGGTCCTGAGGGAAAACGAGCTGATACCAGCGAAGTATACCCGTGACGGCGAAGACGCATCCCCTCCACTGAGCTGGTCAGGCGTCCCGGCCGAGGCAAGGTCCCTAGTAATAGTAATGTACGACCCCGACGCCCCCTCGGGGATATTCTACCACTGGGTGCTCTACAACATCCCTGCGAGCATAAACTCGATCGGGGAAAACGTCCCCAAGACCCCTGTGACTCCGTACGGTCTTCAGGGAGTGAACAGCTATGGCACCGTGGGCTACGGGGGTCCCTACCCTCCGAAGGGCTCAAGGCACAGGTACGTCTTCCTAGTCCTGGCGCTGGACAAGGAGCTGGAACTGGGGCCCGGTGCCCACCACTCAGAGGTGCTCAAGGCTGTCATGGGGCACGTAATCGCCTATGCCAGGTTAACGTGCGTCTACGAGAGAACCTAAAGGAACCGTGTGCTAACCCCTCGAAGCACCGGCAGAATACCCGAGACCATGACACTGCTTTAAACGCCTCAGCCCGCTCTCCGTGGTTCGCGATCCACCCTTAGCTGCTGCGTCAAGAGAGTGGCGGGGTAGCGTCGAAGGCGGTGGACTGGGACGAATAGCCTGGTGTCGATATGCCTGGCATATGACGGTAACGTTGCTGTCTCGGCAAGCACCAAGTATTTATCGTGCCTTCGCGTAGATACGCCTCGTGAAGGCGGCTATACTCTCCGGGCCCCGTTCGCTTCAGGTCTCGGACGTAAGCGTGCCGAGGAGGCCTGAGGGCTGGAGCCTGGTGAGGACGGTAGCTGTGGGGATCTGTGGGACGGACAAGGCTTTCTACGCGGGCACCTACCCCCTCCCCAAGAAGCCACTTGTCCCCGGGCACGAGGTCGTAGGCATTGTCGTCGAGGGCTCGAGGGAGCTGGTGGGAAGGACCGTTGTGCCCGAGATCAACTTTCCATGCTGGAGTTGCGGGGTTTGCAGGCTGGGGATGTATACCCACTGCCCCCACAAGAAGACCCTCGGCATAGACTTTGACGGCGGCATGGCAGAGTTCTTCGTAGCGCCGGAGGCAGCCCTACACGTAGTTGAAGGCTTGGACCCGGGAATCGCCACGGAAGTCGAGCCTCTGGCAGCACTCATCCACGGGTTAAGAGTTACGCCCGTGGGTCCAGAGATGAGCGTAGCCATCGTCGGCACGGGGAACCTGGCCTACCTCCTGTACCAGCTCTTGACAATGCGCGGGGCAAGGCCGGTGATCTTCGCCAGGAGGGGGAGCGTTAAGGGGGGCATCCTGAGCTTCTCGGGCCTCCGGGTGGAGACCGCTGAGGAGTACCCGAAAGCATTGAAGGACACGTGGCTCGGCCTCGGGTTCGACGTAGTCTTCGAGGTTTCCGGAGACCCCTCAGCATTGGATTTCGCCGTAGAGATCGCCAGGCCCAGGGGCATAGTCCACTTGAAGTCTACGCCGGGCTCCGTGGGCTTCGTCAACCTGACGAGGGCAGTCGTCAAGGAGGTGCAGGTAGCCACCTCGAGGTGTGGGGACTTCAGGGACTTCGAGGAAGCCATCAGGCTCCTGAGAGGTGGGCAGGTAAAGCCAAGGATAACCAGCGTGTTTACCGGGGTGGAGAGCGCTCCTGAGGCGTTCGAGAAGTCCCTCGAGAGGGGCCAGTTCAAGGTAGTGGTGCAGCTCTAGGTGCGTGGGCATGGATGAGCTCGAGCTGATCTACCGGAAAATTTCGAGTATTTCAAGGGGGAGGACGCTGATAAGCACCCTGGAGCTGAGCAGGGAAACCGGCATACCCGAGGAAAGGATCAAGCTTGCACTCGTAGCTCTACGGGACGCTGGGAAGCTGAAAATAGAGGAGGTCAACTGCGCTACCTCCTGCGAAAGCTGCCCGCTCAGGAAGGTCTGCACGCTCAGGGCTCCCGGCGCGGGGGAGGTGTTCATTGTCTCCCTTGAGAAGCCGCCGTAGCCCCTCCAGCCGGCCTCATCGAGAGGGCCTTAACCGCGTTTTCCCGTATGACCACTAGCGCTGCAATGAGCAGTGCGGGGGAGATTAGGGATGCAGCAATCGCCAGGTAGGGAGTGGCAGAAATGAAGCTCACCAGCAGTGCCAGGATGAGGAGCACGCCCGCCGTCTTGAAGCCAGCAATGCCCGTCTGCGATGAGAGCTCGAAGAGCAGCATCACTTCCCCGATCCAGCCTATAAGAGCAGCAATCGCAGCCAGGATAGCTACAAGCAAGGCCCCGACCAAGCCGAATAAAAGATGCACCACGACTGAATCCCCTGCACCGATCCTCGAGCCCTGCACAACGGAAGGGATCCTCCCGAGTATGGGGGCGAGGCTTGCAGCCAGGACGATGACCGCGAGGATGCCCAGCCCGAGAGCAGCCCAGTACCCGTACTTGATGAGCTTAGACGGGGACGCGAGCGCCTCACGCCACCTAGCCAGATTCTCGCCAGCGGGGATGAGGCGCCCATATACCGCCACTAGGGAGAGGATCGCCCCAGCAAGAGCCAGCAGGCCGAAGAGCGCCAGAGCCACCATGGATCCCCAGAGGCGTTGGAGAACAGCTAGAGTCGAGGGGTAGTTTCCCGGAAAGTGCGTGGTGAATACCGCGGGGAAGCTGAGCAGCACTGGAATAATAATGATCAGTGCAAGGAGTCCGAGCACCTGCGAGGCGAGCAATAGCTCGGAGTAGCCTTTTAGCAGAACTAATCCCCTCTCGTAGAAGTCCTGCTCAGGCATGGTGAACTAGACGTTCCACATTCATTTATGCTTTTCTAGGGCTTGTCAAAGCCTTGTACGAGTAGAACCAGGTGATGCCGGCCACCATGACTGCCACCCCTAGCACTATCGCCCTCTGCTCAACGCTGAACGTTAAGGCTAGGCTCAGGAGCATGCCGACGACTGCATGGAGCGGTCTGAGGGGGGCCTTGAACGGTGGGTTTAGCTCTGCGCGGAGGCAAAGCCTCAGGTCTGCCAGGTTCGTTAAGACGTGGGTGAGCAAGACTAGGAAGCTTGTGAGCATTGCCAGCCCCGAGATGTCCATAGTCAGGACTAGGCAAAGCATGACCACGCCCGAAAGCATTACTGAGTACACGGGCGTTCCCAGCCTCCTGCTGACCTCCGAGAGCCTACCCGGCATCTCTCCATTCCTAGCCATTGCGAAGAACACTCTCGACTGCCCCATGACGGAGGTGAGGACAACACTAAATGTGGCAACCAGGCCCCCCACCCCCACAACCCAGCCCAAGCCAACAATCTCCGCGACCTCGGCTAGAGGGGCACTGCTAGAGGCGAGCCTGACCCAGCCGGCAACGCCGACGGCGGCAAGGGAGACAAGCGCGTACAGCACAGCTGAGATCCCAAGCGCTAGTAGAATGGCGAGGGGGATGTTCCTCTCGGGGCGCTTTACCTCCTCCGCCATTGTCGAGATCCTCGGAAAACCTATGTAGGCAAAGTAGAAAAGCGCGGCAGCCTCCAGGACTGGGGGGAAGCCTTTAGGCATAAATGGCGAAAAGTTCTCCGCCCTGACTAGCGGTAAGCCGAAGGCGACAAGCAGGACGAGCACAAGCACCTTGACAGCCACGAAGACGTCGTTGACCCTGGCGGAGAGCTTAGCCCCCAAGACGTTGACCAGGGTGACGATAAGCACGAGTACAGCCGCCACTACGCGGTAGCTCAGCCCCGGGGCAAAGAAGGACAGGTAGAAGGCGAACCCCTGGCTGGCAGTTGCCCCCAGCACGATGTTCCCTGAAACCCATATCCAGCCCATCAGGAAGCCCACGAGCGGGTGAATAAGGGTATGACCGTATTCGTAAACTCCTCCAGCCCTCGGCAGTGCAGAGCCCAGCTCGCAGAAGCTCAGGGCAGTGAAGGTGGCGCTCACCCCGGAGATGAGCACCGCCAGGACGACCGCGGGACCGGCGAGGCCAGCTGCTATCCCTATCAGGACGAATATCCCTGCACCTATGATCGCGCCAAGCCCAACGGAGACAGCGTCTAGTAGTCCAAGCTCTCTCCTAAGCGAGGCTCCAGTGCTGCCAGACACGGTGGCAAACGTGCGCCAGCAAGATATATAGCTATGTTTTTTCTGGCGGCGAGGAGAATCAAGGAATTTTAAGAGGACATGTTTACTGGAATAACTTTTAACATCCCCAATCACCTTTATTAAAATCCCTTTATAAATTAACAGGTGTAATGGCTATCCAGTGGAGCGTTAAGGCGATCAAGGACCAGGTAGACAAGTGCTCCGAGTCCATGCCAAGGGAGGAGTGCGTGAGGATGGCTGAGGAAGCCGTGGGGACGTGGATCTACAGAGTGAGCTACAACTTCTTCATTTCCGGGATCCTTACAAGGGTGCTGCAGAGGTTCATGCCCGACGTTGCGTGGAAGCTGCACGAGGTCCTAGTCGTCAAGCCCAGGGACAGGATACCCTTCGACGAGGAACTCTACGCCAACATGCTGAAGGTGTTCCGGGAAGTCGAGGCTAGCCCTGCGACTCCGGACGAAAAATACCATGCGAGGAAGCTGAGGGAGCTGATCGAGGCAGCACTGAGGCTCAGGAGCTCCATTGAGAGGGTATAGCGCAGGGCCACCACGTTTCGCGCCTGCGGCGCCTCGAGGTCAGGCACGCAGAGGGCTTTGCGCGCAGCCTAGAAGTAGAAATTTATTTGGCTAGGGGTAGATACTCAGGTGGCAGGGGTAAAGATAGGGGTAGTTGGGGCTGGAAGTGTTGCCTGGAGCTCCAAGCTTATACACGACCTCCTCCACACGCCCCAGCTGTACGGGAGCAAGGTTTACTTGATGGATATAAACGAGGAGAGGCTGCGCCTGCTCAAGGGCTTCGCCGAGAAGTACAAGTCGGAGGTAGGCGCTGACTACGAATTCGTGGCGACGAAGAGCAGG
>JAJHRM010000201.1 GCA_020832965.1 Thermofilum sp.
ACAGAAAAACCCAGAAATACTCGACCTCGCAACAACTCCGCAGCTAGAGGCAAAAGCACTGACAGACGCGCTTTCACTCCTACAGGAAACGTTAGCCGCGCAAACGGTAATATTACTAGAGGAAAACCTACCGAACAATCCCAAAGCAGCCACATCACTACCAGCAAGACCCGCAATAATATTGGAGGAAAAATAACCTTAATCCTTAAACTTTAGCGCTTACGCGCCAGTTGTCGCCCTGCCTTTTGTCGTAGGACGGTTGCCGCTGTAGGATGTTCAGTGCAGCGTTCACGTGCCCATGGGGACACAGCGTATCAGCGTGCGCCAGCACGCATTCCTAAACTTTAACTTTAAACCCCACTTTTCCAACTCATTATTGGCGGCGGATGAAATAAGCGTTGACTGCCGATATTTATGAGGAAAAGGAGGTGAAGAGACGCCGCCGCACAAAACAACACACGTAAAAACTCACGAATCTTCCTAGGTACAGAGACACGCTAAAATTAATGCTTACTTAAAGTTCCAGTTCCACATCTCCTGGGCTAGTTTTCCGTCGTAAAGATAAAGATGCATTTTTTCTTCAGCTTTTTTAGCATTTTCCCGATGTTGTTCCAGAAACCTGTTAATCCTGCGGATTAGTTCGGCCTTGCACTCTCCGCAAAGAAGTTTACCTGTCTTGCATGCCCAGAATCTTTCCTCTAAATTTTTATCGTCATCCTCGAAGAGGACGCTGTACCAGTGAAAGACCGTGCAGACTTCCGGAACACCACCAAGTCGTTTTTGCTCCTCGATCGAGGCTCTACCACCAGTGTATGCGTTCATTATCTTCCTCTTGACGATTCCTGGGGGATCATTTAGAAGCACGGCGGTCTCCGGTTCTGAAGCTGACATTTTTGTTTCTGGACCAGTTAGTCCCCAAACCAGCTTAGAGAGTATCTCCGCAGTCTTGTGTTTTCCTAGCCTAGGAGCGATGTCTCGTTGGAGTCTAAAGTAAGGGTCTTGGTCGATACCGCAGGGTATAAGTGGTCTTTTTTCCTCAAAAAGTGTAGGAACTATTTGGAGAGACGGATAAAATATTAGTCCAATTGAGGTTTCGCCGTCAAAGCCGAACACTGCCTTTGCTATTGAAAAATTAATGAGCCTAGCTATTTTAACAGCGGGTCTATACATTTTTGAGATATACTCCGTGTCTCTAAAAATGAAGGTCTTGTCCTCATCGAAGCCTAGAGCAATGATGTTCAAAATATCCTGCTTCACATACGGCTCAACCTCCTCCAAACTTTCCACCTTCTTAGCTAAAAATTTTTCCTCATCGGGAATCTCTATGTAGACATTTACTTTAAACTTCTCCTGGAACCATTTCGTGACAATAAAGGGTACTATGTGTGCAATGTGCATGGGCGAGTTACTTGGAGCCCTACCGGTGTACAGGAAGAATCCTCTTCCAGCTTCATAGTCGTCCAGCACCAAGTTCAGGTCTCTGTGTGCGAAGAAAAAGTTCCTGCGGAGAAGTGGATGGAGCCCTCCCGCCAGTCTACCCATTCTGCTTATAAGCTCTGGTGTTAGCCTCTCAACTCCAAATTCCTGGATCAGCTTGTCATAGTCAATTTTCCCGCGAGCCTCCCAAGGAGTAACATTGAACCTATCCTGCATGAAGACTCACGGTGATAAGTATGCGTGGAAATTTAAGGGTTATGCGGACTTCCCCCACTTTTCTGAGGTTTCTGCCCATCGGTAACTTCCTACGTGGTGCTTGAGACTAGCATTCTTACATGCTCGAGCAAAATTAGAAATAACGAATTTTATCCCGCTAAATTTTTAACTTGTTGAAGTATTGTCGATACGGGAATCAAAATGAGTGATAAGGCTACAAAAATCGTTTTATGGTTTGAAGAACTGAGAAAGGAGGATGTGCCCTTAGTCGGGGGGAAGAATGCGAACCTGGGGGAGATGATTAACGCCGGTATCCCTGTTCCGCCTGGCTTCGCTATAACAGCGTACGCATACAAACGCTTCATCGAGGAAACAGGTATAAAGGACAAGATCTATGAGATTTTGAGGGAAAAAGTTCCCGCAGAATCCGCTAAGCCGGAGGACTACATTGAGGCGAGCAAGGAAATTAGGGCGCTCATTGAGAGTGTTAAAATGCCTGTGGACATCGAGCAAGAAATACGAAAGGCTTATAGAAAACTGTGCCAGCGGGTTGGCAAGAAAGAAGAATTCGTAGCCGTGAGAAGCTCAGCAACAGCCGAGGACCTGCCAGACGCTAGTTTTGCAGGACAGCAAGAGACCTACCTAAACGTGAAAGGAGAGGACGACGTCGTTGATAAAGTCAGGAAATGCTGGTCTAGCCTCTTCACACCCAGGGCAATCTTCTACAGAGAGAGCAAAGGGTTCCAGCATGAGCGTGTATTAATTAGCGTTGGAGTTCAAAAAATGGTTAACTCCCGCTCGGCAGGAGTCATGTTTACGCTACACCCGGTTACCGGTGAGAGAGACAAGGTGGTTATTGAAGGGCACTGGGGCTTAGGCGAAGCAGTAGTTAGCGGGAAGGTAACGCCGGACGAGTGGGTTGTCGATAAGAAGACAATGAGCATTATTAATCGAAAAATAGTGGAGAAGCATAGGGAACTCGTAAGAGATCCAATTACAGGGCGCACCGTCGAGCGAGAGGTGGAGGACTCCCGCCGTATGGCACCATCATTGACGGACGAGGAAGTGCTAAGACTGGCAGAGCTAGCGATCAAAATTGAGGAACATTACGGGAGACCAATGGATATAGAATGGGCTGTCGACAGGGACATGGGATTCCCGGACTCCGTATTCATTGTGCAGGCGAGGCCCGAAACTGTCTGGAGCATTAAAGAAGCAAAACCACCAGGGGAAGCCGTTAAAAGCGTAGCCGAAGCTAAGGCTGTTGTCAAGGGTTTAGCCGCCAGTCCGGGGGTAGCTTACGGAAAGGCAAGGATATGTCTATCACTAGAGGATGCCCAGAAGAAGATGCGTCCAGGCGACATACTAGTAACGACAATGACTGACCCGGACTGGGTCCCCTACATGAAGATAGCCAGTGCAATTGTAACCGATGAGGGAGGGATGACTGCTCACGCGGCAATAGTTAGCAGGGAGCTTGGTATTCCATGCATAGTAGGCACGCGTGAAGCCACAAAGGTCATGGTCGACAACAGGGACTATACGGTAGATGCACGTGCAGGAGTAATCTATGAGGGCAAAGTAGAAGAGCTTCTGGGCGAGAAGAAGGAGGAGAAGGCTGTTGCAGCCGCACCAATAGAAATAATCTGGAAACCCATCACAGCAACAAAGATTTATATGAACCTTGGAGTCCCAGAGAAGATTAAGGAATACAAGGATCTACCTTTCGACGGCATAGGTCTCATGCGTGTAGAATTCATAATGGCTAGTTATGTGGGCGAGCACCCACTTTACCTCCTTGAAACGGGGAGAGGGGACGTTCTCGTTAATAAGATGGCTGAGGGAATTGCTCTTGTAGCACGAGAAATATACCCGAGACCAGTCGTCGTTAGGTTCAGCGACTTTAAGACCAATGAATACAGGCAGTTAAAGGGAGGGGAGAAGTACGAGCCGCAAGAGGATAACCCAATGCTCGGGTGGCGCGGAGTAAGCAGATACATTAGTCCGCAGTATGAGAAGGCTTTCAGACTGGAGGTAAAGGCGGTAAGAAAAGTTAGAGAAGAAATGGGTCTAGGCAATGTTTGGGTGATGGCGCCATTTGTGCGAACACTTTGGGAGGCTGAGAAATTCATAAAACTGCTAGCGGAAGAAGGACTTGAAAGTGGCAGAGACTTTAAGATATGGGCGATGGCTGAGATTCCAAGCGTTGTCTTCCTTGCAGAAGAATTCTCAAGATACTTTGACGGCTTCTCGATTGGTAGCAACGATCTGACCCAGCTGACCCTCGGAACAGACAGGGACAGCGCTATTCTTCCAAAAATCGATCCCCGGTACTTTGACGAGAGGGACCCCTCAGTAAGGACTGCGATAGCGATGCTTATTGAGAAGGCTCATAAGTCACCATACGGCTATAGAACAGTCTCGATATGCGGACAAGCTCCAAGCGTTTACCCTGACTTCACTGAGTTCCTCGTGAGGCAAGGGATCGACAGTATAAGTGTTAACCCAGATGTTGTTGCCAGGACACGTGAACTCGTAGCGTCAATTGAGCATCGACTAATCTTAGAGAAGAACCTTGGAATAGAGAGATATGATGAGGACCTAGGCTGGCCAATGCGGAAAATAAGAAGAGGTCTCAAAAGCATTTGGGCTGAAGACCTATAGCGGCGCACGCCACCTGTAGTGCGGTGTGTATACGAGCACGATTTTTTTGGTTAACAATGCGTACCTCGAGCATGCGCACACGCACCCACATCCCGCCCGTCATTTGTTGGTCGGGGTGCCCCTCGCCTCCCAGCTGTATAGGTTTGGGGTGTCATGGGGTCCGCCCCGTTGCCGGGTTTCATCCCCTCCTCGGTCCCGCATGCGAGAGCCCCCTGGAGGCTTGGAGGCTTTCTCCTCGCCTGCAGGGGGAACGGTTAACGTTTTAAGGCGTTCTGGTGCTTTGCCAACCACTCGCTCATGGCTTCGAGGACCCTGGTCGCCAGCACGGTCAGGTCGTCCGACTCCTCTCTTATCATGCGCGCGAAGTAGCTGTAGGCGAGGTTGTACAGCGAGCCTTTGTCCCTGTCCCACTTTAGCCCGCACCTCGGGCACTCGTATACCCTGCTACGCTTCGTGTGTTGGGCTTCTTTGCCCTTGCAGTCGCAACGCGGGCAATGCTTTCCTGAGGTCCTCACGAGCCTGAGCATCGCTCCCTCGTACACGGCTAGGTTCCTCAAGCTCCTCCTGGCTCGCAGCAGCGTCCCCTGGAGCCTGG
>JAJHRM010000202.1 GCA_020832965.1 Thermofilum sp.
GGGATAATTATCCAATACAGGTATGGTGAAGACGGCGTGGACCCATCAAGAAGCGATCACGGGAAGCCAGTTGACGTTGATAAGTTGATAAAGAAAGTTATCGCTATGCGGGGTGAGAAGCATGAGTGAAGAGAGCGAAGTTATAACGCCCGACGAGTTGTGGAATGAGATAGAGAAGTATCATGAGATGCTACCCCTCTCTCTTCGACAGGAACTGTACAAGAAAATACTTGACGCTAAGCTCACTAGGGAGGAAGCCTTGCTGGTTATAAACGAAGCCATCCGCAGGTACCTCTCGAGCCTGGTTGCGCCAGGAGAGGCTGTGGGGATGGTGGCTGCGCAGTCACTGGGCGAACCCGCCACCCAGATGACCCTGAGGACATTCCACTTCGCGGGAGTAAGAGAATTAAACGTTACGTTGGGCCTGCCCAGACTAATTGAAATCGTGGATTTAAGGCGTGAACCAACCACGCCAATGATGGAGATCTACCTGGAACCGCAGCACGCCAAGGACCTAGACTTTGCATTAAAAATTGCTAGGGAAATCGAGTTAACAACTATTGAGAACCTGTGTAACACGATTACTATTGACTACTACCAGTTCGCCATAATCATGGAGCTGGACCCCGAGATGATGGAGAACAGGGGGGTTACCCTTGACGACGTTAGGAATGCATTAGAAAAAATCAAGGGCAAAAAGGGGAGAATAGAGGTGGAAAACAACACGGTGATCTTCTACACCGGTTTGGAGGAACTGCCAAAACTCAGGAGAATGTACGACAGAGTCCTGGGACTGAGGATAAAGGGCATCAAAGGAATACGCCACGCGATAGTGAAACCCGTGAGAGACGATAAAGGAGAACTCGTAGAGTACGTTATTCTAACCGAGGGAAGCAACCTTAAAGCAGTTTTAGGCGTGGAAGGCGTTGACCCGCGTAGAACAACCACTAACAACATCTTGGAGATATATGAGGTCTTGGGAATTGAAGCAGCTAGAAGCGCCATCATTAAGGAAATCAAACGCGTCTTAGACGACCACGGCCTAGATGTTGATTACAGGCACATAATGATGGTGGCTGATGCAATGACGTATTCAGGCAGGGTGAGGCAGGTGGGCAGGCACGGCGTGGCTGGCGAAAAAGGAAGCGTCCTGGCGAGGGCAAGCTTCGAGGTCACTGTCAGAAACCTGATCGAAGCCTCCTTGAGAGGGGAATTGGACGACCTAAGGGGAGTGATAGAAAACGTGATTATAGGTAGCAAGCCTATACCCTTGGGAACAGGCGCAGTAAAGTTAAAAATGAGGTACGAAACTCCCAGTAAGTGATAGTATGGGCGCAGAGTTCATACGAGAGCTTCAAACAGCCATAAATACTGGTAAAGTGGTGCTGGGCTCGAGGAGAACAATAAAGTTGCTGTCCAACGGTAGGGCGAAGCTAGTAATTCTGGCGAAAAATGCGCCAACAATAACGGCAGAAGAAATAAAGTACAAAGCCAAGTTGTCCGGGACACCCCTACACATATTCGAGGGGACAAGCAAGGATCTTGGAGCTGCATGCAACAAGCCATTCTTCGTCTCTGCGATAGCCGTAATTGATGAAGGCGAGAGCAACATACTCCAGGTTGCTAAGGGACAAGCATGAATACAAACATATCCAGGCGTTTAACCAACGAAGAACTCCAGTTAATGAGCTTCTTCGAAGACATCACCAGGATACCGCCGAAAGATCTCTTGTTCGATGAGGTTTTTCAAAGGTACATTTTCCTCGTCGAGAGAGGTTTAGCCCCCCTCGCGGTTGGCAAATACGGGCATAAAATTAGACTATTGAGAGACCTACTTAAAAAGGATGTAGAAGTAGTGGAGGATGGTGCGACCTTAGAGGAATTAACCAAGTCAACACTGTTCCCCGCGAGAGTAATCGAAGTAAAAGTCAGGGAGGAAGGGGGACGTAAAATAGTCGTAGCCCTTGTTCCAGCCGACCAGGTGGGCATAGCCATAGGCAAAAATGGAAGAAATGTTCAAAGAGCGAGGCTTATACTTGGGAGATACTACGGCGTAGCCGAGGTCAGGGTCCAGCCTAGTGCATCTACTTAGTGCTGTCGCGCGCACGGATGATAACAGAGGAATGCGACGATTACACGGCAGTGGCTACGAGGATCCTCGAAGCCGTGAGGGAGTGGCTGGAGAAGCACCCAAGCATCCTGCAGTACTAGCCGTTCCCCTGGGGGAAAGCCGCACAGCGGCAACTACTCCAGCGGGCTCCCGCGCGCGGGATCGAGGAGGGAGTGAGGCTCCGTAAGGAGTGGACCCCATGACACCCCGAGCACCCCAGGGCAACACATGGGGCGCTTCGACCAAGAAATGACGGGCGCTATGAGGGTGCGCGCGCCGGCGCCGGGTTTGGAGCAAAATCTTTATAAAAAGCCTCGCTAGAGAAAGTCGAGGTGTATAGGTTGCCGGGAAGCAAGTCTCCTCGAGGAATGTTTGCAGCTAGGAAACTTGCGCTGAAGAGGAAAAAATACAGGTGGAGCGACTTAGAGTACAAGAGGCGCATTCTCCAACTGAAGGAGAAAGTTGATCCTCTGGAGGGCGCCCCCCAAGCGAGAGGCATAGTCATAGAGAAGGTTGGAATTGAGAGCAGACAGCCAAACAGTGCTGTACGAAAATGCGTAAGGGTTCAGCTCCTCAAGAACGGCAAGGTGGTTACGGCTTTCCTCCCGGGAGATGGGGCACTGCTCTTCGTAAACGAGCATGATGAGGTAATAATTGAGGGGATAGGGGGGCCGGAGAGCAGGGCTTATGGAGACTTACCGGGAGTAAGGTGGAAAGTGATAAAGGTAAACGGAGTATCACTTAAGGAGATACTTAGAGGTAGAAAGCAGAAGCCAGCAAGGTAGGGGTTTGTGTCCAGGTCTCCCGTATTCCGCTTGATCACTAAGAGGGGGAACAAAGTCGTCTTTACACTTGAAAACATCACACCAGCGCTTGCAAATGCTGTTAGGCGGGCAGTAATCTCAGAGACCCCGTCTCTGGCGATAGACGAGGTGATTATCCAGGAAAATACTAGTGTGTTATGGGACGAAATGATTGCCCACCGCCTTGCTCTAGTGCCCTTGAAGGTTGATAGGGAGACGTACGACGCTTTGAGAGATCAGTATGAAGGTGGAAAAGACCCTCAGGTCATATTTACGCTCGACGAGGAAGCTATTGAGAGGCCGAAGACTGTTTTAAGCGGACACTTGCGCTTTGAAGGTATTGAAGGAGCAGTCATACCCGTAAGTGCTGCGAGCATAGAACCTGTCTCTAAAAACATACCCATAGTTAAGCTCGCCAAGGGACAGAGGCTCGCATTAACAGCTATTGCTCGAATGGGTATCGGCCGCGAACATGCAAAGTGGCAGCCAGTAGGGCCCGTTGGGTACAAGTTTAAGCCTGTCGTGAGAATATTAAAGGAAAGCATCACCGAGGAGGAAGCCTCAAAAGTCATAGCCGCATGCCCGAGAAGAGTCTTCGGCTATAATTCGGGCAGACTAGTAGTAATCAATGAAGCTTCATGCTCGCTGTGCAGGGAGTGCGTGGAGATGTTTCCCGACATAGTTGAAGTCAGCCATGATTCAAGCGTGATCCAGTTCAGCATGGAAACGCTAGGCACTTTACCCCCCGGGAAAATACTCGAGACCGCCCTCGACGTTCTAATCAAGAAAACAGAGAGATTCAGCAAGCAAGTTGAAGAATCCGTCAAGCAGGCATTAGCCGGAGAAGCTTAGCGCGCACTAGGAAGAGTGCTGGGAGAGCCGTGAGGTCGCGCGCTAATACCTGCTGTGGGCACAAAAACTTATAAATATACTTCGGCAGTTTAGCGCGCGAGCGCGCGCAGGTGCTATTACATGAAGAGAACAGGTCCGACAAATGTGCATCTAAGGCTGTTGATAAGCAAGCTCCGAAAGTACAGCAGAATCTACAAGGCGCCCGTCTGGCGAGACGTTGCAGAGTGCCTTGAAAGACCCAGGAGGAAGAGGGTTGAGGTAAACCTGGGCGAGATTGATAGGCACATTAACGACGGGGATGTAATTGTTGTCCCCGGGAAGGTCCTGGGCGGGGGCAGGATCACGAAGTCGAATGTCACAATCGCTGCTTGGAGAGTTAGCCGCACAGTTCCACGTAGAATCGATGGGAACGTTAAGCTAATAACTATCGAAGAGCTTCTCGAAGAGAATCCCGAAGGCAGGAGAGTTAAAATACTTGTGTGAGGTACGGGGTGGTCATGATGACGAAGCAGGAGAGAGTTGTAGTGATTGACGGAAGTGGGCATGTAGCAGGCAGACTTGCCAGTATTATTGCAAAGGAGCTACTGAAAGGAGAGAAGGTGGTGGTAATCAACGCTGAAAAGATCATCATAACGGGAAAGCCGAGAAGAGTGCTTGAAAAATACAGGAAAAGATGGATTGAGTGGAAAACTTACTACAACCCGGAGATGCGGGGACCAAAGTACCCGAAAACCCCTGATAGGTTGTTCAAAAGAATGGTTCGCGGAATGCTTCCAAAGGGAAAAGCCAGGAGCCGGGAAGCACTCAAGAGACTACTAGTCTACGTGGGTACACCAAGCGAATTTTCAGCCGCAGAACCAATCAAGGTGCCGGGTGCCCTCTTTAAAAACGAGCTGGTACCCTTCATTACTCTAGGCGAGCTTTATAAAAACCTGACAAACAGGGACGTAGAGGGGTAGATTCCCGTGAAGATGGTGCTTTCATCTGCCAGGAGGAAGACAGCAAGGGCGAAAGTCCTTCTACGCGAGGGGAGGGGGAGGGTATTCATCAATGGGACGCCCCTAGAGCTCCTGGAGCCTGAAATGATCAGGCTGAAAATAATGGAACCAATCAAGCTTGCCGGCAAGATAGC
>JAJHRM010000203.1 GCA_020832965.1 Thermofilum sp.
GTAGAGCTGTAAGTCGGCTGTGCAGCCGCATTCAAAGATACGGCGACGAGGAGCAAGACTACAGCTATGAGCAAAATTTCCCCGCGCATACGCGTCAATCTTCCCACCTAACCCCCCTACATGTTCAAGGCGCACAATCGAGCTAAAAGGTTTATTAACCCAAGCAATTACCTTGGTAGGTGTGGTAAGCGTGCCTTCCCGTGGAGGGGCTAGCCGCAGCCTCTTCGCCGCTGCGCTTATCCTAGCAATCCTCCTGTCCTCCGGGAACGCCTCCGCCCAGCCCGCAACCACGGTTACGCTCAACGAGGCTGGCTTGGCACTGGTCGAATACGTGGTCCCCGTTAGCGCGCGCGCTGCAGCGGATAAGAGAGCTTGAAGGCATAGCCTCTAAAGCCGCGGAGAACGGCTACGATGTTTCCAACGCCACGCTCCAGCTCAGCCAAGCCGAGCAGCTACTAGCTGAGGCGCAAAGCCTAGCAGTGAAATGCCTAATCAGCGAGTCAGCGAAGAAGCTTGCAGAAGCTAAGAAGCTCATTGGACAGGCGAGCTCGGAGCTCGCAAAGGTCGGGGCAATGAGGGTAGTAGCCGAGATGAGGAGGTACGGGCTCGAAGTGAACAAGACGCACGTAGGTGAAGTCATGAAGGCTCTGCGCGCAGGGATATTCGAGGAGTACTTGCTGAACAAGACCCTTGACACCCTGCTCAACGTCACTAGCCATGCACAGGCGCTTGGTAAGGAGAAAAACAGGCTTCAACTAATGGAACAACTCCTAGACAGAATACAGGAGAAAGCCGCGGGACTACGTAAGCAGCTATCACTACGAATACGGGAACTGGTACGAGAAGCAATAGCCCTCGCAGAAAAAGCACCGGAAATTGCTAAAAGCAGCCCGGAAGAGCTTTCCAAGCGGGCACAGGACATAGGAACCAAGGCTCAAGAGGCACGCAAAGGAGGCGGACACTAAATCTTATATTTTTTTCTTTTTACAACTTTAACCTCTTAGTTGTGCAAAGTCGAAAGTAAAAATTATTGTGAATGCAGGGCTTGCACGCTAAACAGTGGGCAATCTACGTGTGCGGCGAGAAACCCGGAGGCAAGCTGAAGGGGCGTTCTCACGAGAAGGTTAGATTGGCAGTTCCCTGCTTGAGACTGGTAGCAAGCTGTCCCAGAGAGGTGCTTCGAGCAGTAAGGAATGCTCCTGTATCGCTGGCTGAAGAATAACACTTTTTAATTTTCCGGATATTCAAGACTGCGATGAACAGGATTAGAGAGGCTGTTTTTGGAATGAGCCCCGAGGAGAAGGCTAAAATTCTCGTCGGGATTGGGGACACGCTCAACTCTCCGCTAGCCAGGGTCCCTGGAGCAGCTGGTCAGACGCACCCGCTGGACATCCTGGGCATTCCGGGGTTTGTATTTGCGGATGGACCTGCTGGCGTCAGGGTTGAGAACCCAGGTTTCAAGGCAACCGCCTTCCCGGTAGCCGTGATGCTCGCGTCTACATGGAACCCTGATATTGTAGAAAGTGTTGGACGTGCAATAGGGGAAGAGGCAAAGAGCTACGGCGTAGACGTATTACTAGCCCCAGCAATAAATATTCATAGGCATCCGCTTTGCGGGAGGAATTTTGAATACTTTTCAGAAGACCCACTCCCTGCGGGCAAGCTTGCAGCCGCCTTTGTAAAAGGCGTCCAGTCTACAGGTATAGGTGCCTGTCTAAAGCATTTCGCAGGAAACGAGCAGGAGACAAACAGGTGGGGTCTCAACACCATTATTTCCGAGAGAGCATTGCGCGAGATATACCTAAAGCCGTTCGAGATAGCCGTCAAGGAGGCAAAGCCTTGGTCAGTCATGAGCGCCTATAACAAGCTGAACGGGGTTCACTGCTCTGAAAGTGAGTGGCTTCTCACAAGGGTGCTCAGGGAGGAGTGGGGCTTCGACGGCTTCGTAGTGACGGACTGGGGTGCTGGAGAAGACGTTGCGAGGCAGATAAACGCGGGGAACGATGTGATCATGCCGGGAGGGCCGGAAAAGGTAGAACAGGTGATCAAGGCTGTAAATGAGGGGAAAATACCCATAGAAGCAATAAACAACTCAGCTACTAGGGTGTTATCCAAGCTTCTAGCCTCAAGGGGTTACAAAGCTACCGGAGAAAAGCCTGACCTAATGGCGCATGCAAAAATCGCATACGAGGCAGCCGCCGAGGGGGTGATTCTACTCAAGAATAGCGGCGTCCTTCCAATAGACAAGTCCAAGAGAATAGCATTCTTTGGAGTTAGCCAAATTCTTACAGTGAAGGGAGGAATGGGTAGTGGACATACGCATCCCCCGTACGTCTCAACAATACTTGATGCAGCACGTGAAAAGTCTCTAGATATAGACGAGGAAATAGCCACGAAGTATGTTGAAGCGCTCTCACCCTACAGGGAGGACTTAGAGATATTCTTCAAAGATGAGCCAGACAAGCCAGCTGTAGGCGAGAGCATTATAAGCGTAGGCGACATCGAGAAATCCGCCCTCAGGAACGACGTGGCAGTCGTAATCTTCGCGAGGGTATCGGGGGAGGGATGGGATTTAGGCCCTGAAGACTTCTACCTCAAGGAAGACGAGAAGTGGCTCATAGACACCGTCTCAGGAGCATTCAAGAAGGCGGGAAAACACGTCGTCGCTGTACTCAACGTAGGCTCGCCTATTGAACTAGTTTCCTGGCAGGAGAAAGTTGACGCGATCCTCATCGCATGGCAGCCAGGGCAGGAGGCAGGCAGGGTGATAATCGACACACTACTAGGTGTAATAAATCCCTCAGGCAAATTGCCGGTCACTTTTCCCAAGACACTAGAGGACGTGCCTTCATGGACCTTCGGTGGGGAACCTCCGGGAAACCCTAAAAGCGTCACATACGAAGAAGACATCTATATCGGATACAGGTACTACGACACGTTTGGAGTTGAGCCGGCTTACGAGTTTGGTTACGGGCTTAGCTATACGACTTTTTCCTACAGCGACCTGTCGGTCGGGATGAGCGGAGAATACATAGCTGTCAAATTCAAGGTGTCAAACACAGGCAGGTTTCCAGGGAAAGAGGTAGCCCAGGTCTACGTCAAGCCCCCCAAGGGAAAAATCGACAAACCTTTCAAGGAGCTTAAAGCGTTTAAAAAGACTCGGCTTCTCCAGCCGGGCGAAGAAGAAGAAATCATCCTACAAATGAGTCTCAGAGACCTAGCTAGCTTCCATGGAGAAGATTGGATCCTCGAGAAAGGGACCTACAAGGTTCTGGTAGGGTCTTCTTCCAGAAAAATACACCTGCAAGGCGAACTTGAAGTACCTGAAGAAAAAGTCTTCAAGCCTTAGACCATGTTTCCCTCCTAATATGAGCTGAAAGGCCTAGCTGATCTAAAAGAACTATCCCGTTGTTTAAGGCGTCGAGAACTGCCGGGTTCTTTTTCCGCAGCTTGCGGAATTCGTCTAGAGAGATTATGACGGGTTCAACGCGTGGCGTCTCTTTAAGGCATTCATGCACGTAGCCAAGCCTCTCGATTGGATTAGCTGAAACCCTTTCTGCAATAATGAGGACATCGATGTCGCTCCACTCGTTGAAATCGCCCCTAGCATAGCTCCCGAAAAGAATCGAGCATATTCTCCCCAGCTTTCTTGAGGCGCAAAGCGAGAAGTTTAGGGCTTCTTTCAGTGCCTCCTCCTTTAGCTGGACTCTTTCCCTGATAATTTTCTCCACAGCTCCTCGACCCACTCCAAAACTAGCCGGGCTAATTTGATCGCCTCCTTTGCCTCTCGGGCTGAAAAATACTCCTCAGGCATCCCCTCACTCTAAACATCGGGGTACCTCGTGGGAATGTAAAACTTGCTTAAAACTATGCATGCCTCCTTAACCTCCTCCGGGACACCTACCCTAAGCTCATCAGCCAAGTGTTGCAGGAGATGAACCAGGGAATGCCCGGTTTTAGGCTTCCCGACACCCCATAGGACAGCCTTGATGGCTTTCTCAGCTGCCTGATGCACCTTAAAGCATGACCAATTATAGTCGCCGTCCCTCATGTCCCTCTCTGCGGACTCAAGAGTTTTATGAGCGCTCCTAGTCCACCTAAAATACTCGCTCACATTAAGCATCCATACCAGCTGGATATAACCGCGAAACAAGATCTATTTTAGTTTTCCTGGTTTTCCAAGAGGAAGTTTTAGCAGCAGTTCAGTCTGCTTTGCCGCTCGACCACTACTACAAGATGTCTATCGCCGCTGAAGCCGTTAACGCATCAACGTGGTGCATAGTATCGACAAAGGCTTCCACGAGCTCCTTCAACAAGATAATAGGCTACGATGCCCTAACCTACATCTATGGAGGATGCGACGCGGTAGCGATACAAGAGGACTACGGAGAGGACAGCAACGTATTTTACCCGTTCTCTGAACCGTCCAATGTGTTAATGTACTTTCTCGGAGTAAATGTTCCCCTATGGGGAGATTTCCCAAAGGGATGGCTCGAAAACCTCCTAGACCAACTCAAGGACATAGGATTCAACAGTGTCCAGTACACAGTCTTCTACGAAATGGACTCTTCAGTGTCTAACAGTATTCACCCCTCCAGTGTAACAGTCCCGGACGACCAGCTGGGCTACGCCATAGACTCTGCTAAACAGAGGGGATTCAAGGTCTTCCTGAGAATAGGATTAAACGTCAAAAATAGCTGGAGCGGAGAGGTAAACCCGCCAAATAGGGGCTCCTGGTTCAAGAGCTACGAGGCTATACTCCTCAAGTATGCGGAAATGGCTCAAGAAAAAAGGGTAGATGCCTATATCATTGGGACAGAGCTCTCCATGCTACAGGCCGACCCCAGCT
>JAJHRM010000204.1 GCA_020832965.1 Thermofilum sp.
GGTATGCTGCAAGCAAGGGAGCCACGATTATTGGACCAAATACTCCTGGAGTGATCTCTCCTGGGAAATCGAAGGTGGGGATAATGCCTGGAGACTACTTTAAACCCGGGCGCGTGGGTATAGTTTCGAGGAGCGGAACTTTGACTTACGAAGTTTCCCTAAAGCTCTTAAGGGCTGGTCACGGCGTATCAACAGCAGTTGGAATCGGTGGAGATCCAGTAACTGGTCTATCCTTTGAAGACGTATATGAAATGTTCAAAGGGGATCCCGCGACAGAACTCATTGTTTTAGTGGGGGAGATAGGCGGCAACAAAGAAGAAAGATTCGCACAATACTACACGGCCGATAGCAGCAAGAAGCCTGTTGTTGCCTTTATAGCTGGAAAGACCGCTCCCCCCGGCAAGAAAATGGGTCACGCTGGTGCCATCATTTTCGGCTCCGAGGGCAGCTACTCGAGTAAGGTAGAGGCCTTGAGGAGGAGCGGGGTGAGGATTGCCAATACCCTTAACGAGATAATCTCCATCGTTAATGACATTGCGAGGCCTGGAGTCTAGCGCGTGCTAGCTGAAAGTTATCTTTGTGTATTTCTCCTTTTCATTTCTCAGGATCTTGAAGATTCTTTCAGGGGGGTCGCCATTAAAGATGTAGGTGTTTACCCTACTTCTCTCAATAATGTTCAATGATAGCAGGTCGAGTAACCGGTATTCTCCGGCGAGCTGCCCCGAGAAGAACATCTTTTTTAGCTCACTGATTGAAACCGCTTCCAAGAATCTGGCTTCCGGGCTCTTCTTGGGATCCTCCGTGAATATCCCATCGACGTCTGTTGCAATTAGCAGCTCTCCATTCAGTGATTCGGCTACCAAAGCGGCAGTCGTCGTAGTTGACTGCCCAGGTTGCAGTCCACCCATAAAGATAACTTTCACCCCTAGGCTTATGAGTTCGTGGAGCCTTCGTAGCGACTCTGGAATAACTGGTAAGGTTCCGTAGAAAATTGAGTGCATGACTGAGGCATTAAGCCTGCTTACCTGTATGCCTATTTCATCAAGCACCCCTTCATTTACGGCAAACTCCCTACCCAGCCCAATATACTCCCTCGCTATTCTACCCCCACCCACCACTACGATTACTTTCCTTTCCGAGGCTTCGGTGAAACTCTTCAGCAAAGCTAGGAACTCTCTTAAGTATCCTCTGCGGAAAGACCCCTCATTCGTGAAGAGGAGAGACCCTCCAAGCTTTATGACGGCTGGTCTCATATGCTTCACTGCTTGAGACTCGTGTAAAAACATTTAAAACTATGTTCAAGGATTCGCGCAACATACTCTTGTGCTGAGGATACCTGTACTTGTGGCAGGTTTCTCGAGGGTTTTCACGTTTATAGCGTGCATGCATACAGCCCTAGCCTTGCCTCACACCTCCCGCGGGCAGCTCCCGAGTAAAATATACTTTTAAAAAGCTCTACTTGCTTAACGTAGTTGCATTAAGTGGGTGTAGCGTTAATGAGAGAAGAGGTGGAGAGATTCAAGCTTGAAAAACTAGTGGAGGAGCTCAAGAGGAAAGAGGGCAGGGGCACGGAGCTTGTTTCTCTCTATATCCCAGCCGGAAGACCAATCAGCGAGGTCCTCAATACACTGACTTATGAATACGCTACAGCGTCAAACATCAAGGATAGAGTCACGAGGCACCACGTATTGGACGCATTGGCGTCCATAATTAATCGCCTGAAACTGTTTAGAGAGACGCCTCCAAATGGACTAATAATTTTCGCTGGATACGTCGCGAGCGATGTACCTGGAAGAGAGAAAATGGAAATACACTTAATAGAGCCTCCTCAGAAGCTAGGCGTCTGGCTTTACAGATGCGATTCAAGGTTTTACACTGAAATCTTAGAGGACATGATTAGGGTGAAGGAAGCCTACGGCCTCATTGTTGTTGAGAGGGATGAGGCTGCAATTGCCATTCTAAGGGGCAAATCCCTCGAAGTCGTTGATGAGCTTACGGCCGGGGTCCCGGGGAAGCATAGGAGCGGGGGGCAGTCAGCTAGAAGATTTGAAAGAGTAATCGAGCAACTTGTACATGAATTTTATAAGAGACTAGGAGAACACGCCAACAGATTTTTCCTTCCTATAAAGGACGAATTGAGGGGCATAATTGTGGGCGGGCCGGGATTCTCAAAAAAGTACTTTGTGGAGGGGGATTACCTGCACTATGAGCTGCGGCAGAAAGTTATAGGGGTATTTGACGTGGGTTATGGAGGGGTCTCGGGGCTTTACGAGCTTCTTGATAGAGCTCGCGATCTAATAAGAGACGTGCAGTACATGAAGGAAAGGGAGGCGGTAAATAAGTTCCTGTACCATCTGGCTAGAGATACGGGGCTTGCAATCTACGGAGAGCAGGAAGTTCGAGAAGCTTTGCAACTGGGTGCTGTTGAGACGCTACTAGTTTCAGAGGCGCTGAGCAAGGTACGGGTCCACGCTGTATGCAAAACTTGTAAAAACGAGTTTCAGGCGACGCTAGGTAGTGAGGAAGAGGTAAGTCAGCTGAAGTGTCCAAAGTGCAGCGGAGAAGTGGACATCGTTGAAAACAAATTAATCATAGAGGATCTAGCAGAGCTGGCGGAGAAGGGGGGAGCGGAAGTAATCTTGGTTTCTACACAATCAGCGGAGGGGAGAGAGTTCTACAAAACCTTTGGTGGGGTGGCCGCCATACTCAGGTACAGGCTGCAGAGATAGTTCCGATGAAGAAGAGGGAGTTAGAGTCAATTATAAGCAAAATTCCCAGGCATCCCTCCCCGAAAGTTCACCTAGAACAATACTCAACGCCCGCAACCCTAGCTGCAACCGCGTTGTGGATAGCTGAAGAGCACTACCACGACGTCGCGGGTAATAGCATCCTTGACTTGGGGAGTGGGACTGGAAGACTTGGTTTGGGCGCAGCTCTTCTTGGCGGCTTCGTCGTGCTCGTAGACGTAGACTACGACGCTATTCTCGTAGCGCGCGATAGCGCTTTAAAGCTCGACGTTTACGGGCAGGTAGACCTGCTTGTGGCTAACGTACCGCTGCTCCCCATTCGGGAAAACTTTTTATTCGGCGCCGTAATCCAAAACCCACCCTTCGGTGTTCACAGGAGAGGCTCGGACGTTGTCTTTCTGAGAGAGGCCCTCAAGCGCTCAAGAAAAGTCTACAGCATTCACAAAGCGGATACTGTTGGTTACATCAGGAAGCTTATCCAAGAGGCCGATAGCTCCTTGAAGGTAGAGGTACTGCTCGAGGAAAAAATATGCATTCCCCCCGAATACTCGTTTCACAAGAAAAGAAAACACTGCTTCAGGGTTTGCCTGATCCGCGTTACGAGCGGCCCGCACTCGTCTAGTTGAGTGGCTATAGTTTATAAAGGTGCCATGTCTTCACCGCTTGTGAACCACATGGAGAATCCATGTAAGAGGCGGGTCGTCGTTCCAGGAGAAGAAATAGCAACCATCGAGGAATATCTTCCTGGTAGAAATGCTTTCCAGGACCCCTACACGGGTATGGTGAGGTCGAAGAAGCTTGGGAGAGCCTGCCTAGACATCAAATCGCACATAGCCGAAGTTGAGGGCTTTAAGTTTCACAAAAATTTACTGTCGAAAGACGAGATAGTTTACGCAGTAGTCGAGCGGTTTGAGGACCCGATAGCAGTTTTAAAAATCTTCTATTCAGAGACCAAGAAGGCCTTGATCGCTCCGCCGGTAACGGGTATTCTACACGTCATGAATGCGAGCAATTCTAGGGTAAGGCTCCTGTCGGACATTTTCGGCTATGGAGATGTAATTAGAGCGTACGTTTCTGAGGAGGGGGGACCCCCCTTCTACCTATCAACTAGGGGGAGGAATTTCGGAGTGATCCTAGCAAAGTGCCCCAGGTGCATGACGCCGATGAGGAAGCGCGGAATACTGCTCTTCTGTCCAAGCTGCGGCTACAAGACGAGGGGCAGGAAAACAAGTTTGCACTACTTGTTAAAGTAGCGGCGGATAGCCGATGCGGGGAGTAACACTCACTTTAAACTTTGATTCCTCGGCGGAGGCTGTTTCTTACCTAAACATGCTAACGTCTAAAATAAAGTACCCAGGTTTGTACGGCGAAGTGAAGGGCAGGAAACTCAAGCTATTCATACCGGAGAGCGAGAGAACGGAGCAGGTTATTAACGAGGTGAAAACCCTGTATCGGGAAATGCGCAGCTCGAAAAACGCTTTTTCCAGGAGAAGATTTAAAGTGCAAACAATTCTTACGTTAGCAAAACTAAAGACAGCTATACCCATCCCCGCTCTCATAGACGTCGTTAACTTGCAGGGGAGGTATGCGAAGCTCGTGGGCGATTCGATAGAGACAAGCCTTGACCTGAATGAATTGGTAAAGTTGGCTGAGCAACTCTCATCCGTCTACCGCTTAACGCTCTACATGCCGTTGACTCCTTCTGCAAGGCGCCTCTTGACGGTCGCCTCTGCTGCCTCTGGGAAGCCTCCAGAAGACATGCTGGAGTTGCTTGTTTCGGCTATGCTTTTAAAAAGAGAGGGGGAGGGCTTAACTCTAGCAGTAGAGTACACTAAAAGCCTAGAGAGGCTCAGAGAAGTTCTCCCGGCATCAAACGATGGATGAGAAACCTCTGTCAAGGACCCTCCTTCTCAGTTTTTCATTTATTTTTACCTCGAGCCCCTCTACAAACAGCATCTTTAGAAACTTGTCGGAGTTTGAAACCCTCAATTCCGCGGAATACCCTAGCGTTGAAATCCTGTGACCATCGAGAACAAGGTTCGCTGGATGCGTCAACACCTTAATTTCAACTTTTCCGTCATGGATAATTATGGG
>JAJHRM010000205.1 GCA_020832965.1 Thermofilum sp.
GGAGCATCCGAAGCCGAGATTTTCTTCAAAGTATTGCTACCCGTGAGCATCCCTGCTCTCGTCGCTGCCTCAGCAGTACAGTTCACGTGGGTTTGGGGTGACTTCTTCTATGCAATGGTTTTCCTGCCAACACCAGCAAACTACGTCGTGACTCAGAGACTCGCCCTGCTAAAGGGGCAGTACCACATAGACTGGGGGTTACTCAGTGCTGGGGCAATATTAGCGATGCTCCCACCCCTCTTAATGTATCTAGCCCTCAAGAAGTACTACGTTAGAGGGTTCATCGGCTGGGGAATCAAAGGGTAGTATTCAGAACGCGTAGTAAGGCACTCTCTCAACAGGACTGGAGAGAACTTAGCGATACAAGCTACAGCATATAGAGTGCTTTAAAAGCTTGCTTCACGTGCCAAGATATTTGCGAGTTACTCGCCGATTAGTACCCTGAAGAGTCTTCCCTCTACATCTTCAAACCTCGCTCCAAGTCCACCAACGCTTACACTCCTTTCACCAACTCTCACAATTATTGAAATTGTTACACCATGACTGTTTTCTACGAGCTCTATAACACTGCCTGTTAGCTGCACATGCTTTCCATTCCTCTTGTCCAACCCGTCAACAGTGATCATAACCTTTAGTTTTCTATCGAGAGCATCACGTATCACTTCCCCGATTAGCCATATCACAGTTGCAGCATACTCGAGACCCCTCTTAGCCTCAAGTTTCTTTACAGGTATGCTTACTCGCCAAAGAGAGTGGTAGTAAAAGTCTATCAGCATCCTCAGCAGACCCTCGTCTGTGATCTCTAGTGCATAGTTCTCTCTGAACACTAAGCTCCTCCTCGAATCAGCGATAACAATGGGAAGAATACTTACGGGCCTTTTCCTAACCCCCAGCCAAGGCGCATGCACGGTGGGCGCGAATTCCTCCTCATACGAAACGACGGCAATCAACTTTCCTCCTCCAACTCTCAATGACTCTTGACCTCCTAGAATCTCCTCTAAGAAGCTTTGAGGGCCAGCAATCAAAACATCATGTGAAGAGCTATGAACGACTTTCCTTGCACGGTTAACCGCCTCAGCCATGTTCTTTATAACCTTCACCCCAAGCGTGTGGGGGGCTTCCTGCGAGCCAGCAGCTTCCCGTAAAGCATGGAGAGCTTGCTCACGCCTCTCAACAATCCTCCTAGTAGCATTTTCAACAAGCCTATTTACCGCCTCTTCGGGCGGAATCCCCCTATATCTACGAGGCTTAGACAAAATTTCCTCTACCAGTCCCAGATTAGCGAGGGACTCCAGAGTATCATAGATCCTAGGCTGAGGAACATTTGTGATCGCTACCAACTCACTGGCGGTTCTCTCTTTCCCATCAATAAGTGCCAAGTACACTCTAGCCTGGTATGGCTTAAGGCCTAGCTCCAACAGGGCCCTGTAAGCTGTTTCCATCCTTTCATCTATCATTAATGTATTTGTAGACTGTAACGAAAAAAATATTTCTCTGATTCAACTACCACTATTTGGTGGTAAGTAATTAAAGCCAAGCCAAAATATGCCAGGAGAGTTTACGATTACGTAGATGTCGTAGGAGAGGAGGACATAAAGGAATTACTAGGTGTATCCGAAAAATTAAGGGGAAAAACCGTTGTTCACGTAAATTCTACTTCCTACGGTGGAGGCGTGGCAGAAATACTTCACAGCATGGTCCCAGTAATGAATTCTCTGGGCATAGATGCCAGGTGGGAAGTGCTAGAAGCTGAAGAAGAGTTCTTCAACACAACCAAGAAAATTCACAACGGGCTTCAAGGAAACTTCGACATAGCATTTACAGATGAAGATTGGAGCACCTACTTAAAGTGGAATCAATACAACGCCGAGATCCTCGACCTTGATTCAGACATAGTACTAGTTCACGACCCCCAACCAATGGCTATTCCACTATTCATTAAGAAGAGCAGGGCTGTATGGATATGGCGGTGCCACATCGACTTGTCAGCGCCTAACCCCTCTTTCTGGAGCAAGCTAGCAAGCCTCCTGAAGTATTACAGTGCAGTCATTGTTCATAGTGAAGAGTATGTGCAAAGAGAATTCTTAGAAAAGGCGTTTGTTTCCCCGCCGAGCATAGATCCTCTCAGTGACAAGAACAGGAACCTAACACGGGAAGAAATTGAAAGCATATTCTCTAGGTTTAATGTTGACCCAACGAGACCGACAATAACTAAAGTTGCTAGGTTCGACCCTTGGAAAGATGTCTTCACAGCAATAAACGTCTACCGCATACTTAGAACCAGGCTCCCAGAAATTCAGCTGCTCTTAGTTTCTTCAATGGCCCGAGACGATCCCGAAGGAATGATTTTCTATAAGAGGGTTAAAGAATACATTAAGGAAGGCGAAGCAATACACATACTCACTGATGAAATCGGTGTAAGAGATCTAGAAGTAAACGCCTTTCAGAGAGGTACAACTGTGGGCATACATACTGCTATCCGCGAGGGCTTTGGTCTAGCAGTAACAGAAATGCTCTGGAAGCACGTACCGGTAGTTGCCCGCCCTGTGGGTGGAGTCAAGAAACAAGTAATCAATGGTGCCACAGGCTTCACGGCCTTCAGCCAAGATGGAATCGCTGAGAAAGTTGAACTCTTAATTAAAGATGAAACCTTGAGGAGAAAGATGGGAGAAGCGGGACATGAGCATGTAAGAAGAAACTTTGTAATAACCAAGCATGTACAGAGATACCTATCACTCTTTGCAGATCTTCTTATAGAGGCGAACTCGTAGCGCGCGTAATTTTCGGTTCAACTGCTAGGGGGACTATACAGAGGAAAGCGACGTAGACATACTCGTCGTCGCTGATAGCTTTCCAAGCGATCCAAGGAAGGCTTACGAAATCGTTAAAAGAGAGGTAAACGCTAGAGTGGAGCCCACCTGCTTTTCATCAAGCACGTATTTGAGGAAGCTGGAGTCGGGCAGCCCTTTCCTAATGGAGATCCTGGAAGATGGGAAACGTGGTATACGCGGACCCAGAATTCATGGAGAGGGTTCTCTCGGTAAGCAAGGAGGTTAGAAAGAAATGGGATAGAAGAGGTAAGGTATGGGAGGGGAGGGATCCACAGTAAAGCGCGCTGTGCGCGCGCGGCCGCTGTTTAGAGCCTTTTCCTAGGAGAAAAAATCTACAAGTGAAACGCTTTTTCCTTTGTGCCGAGTAGGACGCTGCCCTAGTCCTCGATTGTTGCCTCCTCAAAGACCCTTGCTGCGAGTACGAGAAAGACTACGGTGAGAACTGTCAATAATCCGATGTCGAGGGCTGGGTCTATTGATGACACGCCTGTAAGCCAGTACCTCATCCCGTCGACAGCATACGTTGCTGGGTCTAGGTAGGCGAGGACCCTCATCCAGTCGGGCATCGTGCTAATTGGATAGAAGATTCCGCTGAGGAACAGGAGGGGCATAGTTATGAGGTTGACTATCATCTGGAAGCCCTCCATGCTGGAAAGCTTCGTTGAAAGAGCTATCCCGATGGAAGCAAAGCCCAAAGCAAGCATTAATCCATAGAGAACTGCAGGGATAACACCGTATATGTTCAGTCCAGGCGCTATGAGGAACATCAACGCCAGGATTACTAGGCTCTGGAAAACGACGACGAGAGAGTCTCCCAGAGCTCTGCCTATGATCACCTCCTTTCTGCTAGCGGGCGCTACGAGGGTTTCCTTTAGGAAGCCGAACTGCTTGTCCCATATAACGGATATGCCGCTCATAAAGGAGCCAGTTAATATAGTCATGGCAACCATGCCTGATGCGAGGTACGACAAATAGTCGAGTCCCCCGAACATTTGCCTCGCCCCGGGGAAACTGAAAGCCCTGCTCCAGCCCATCCCAAAGAAGACTAGCCAGATTATCGGCTGAACAATAGACATTACCAGCCTGGACCTCGCATTCACGAACCTCTTCAGCTGCCTATAAACCATCGTTAATAGACCCTTCACGCCTACCACCTTCTATGAGGAGGTCTAAAACCTTCCTCTAGGGAGTCCCTCAGCTCCCTACCAGTCAGGTGTATAAATACTTCGTTGAGTGTTGGACGCCTATAGGTAGCTTCCCTTATCTTTAAACCGTTTGCCTCAGCTAACTCAAAGACCTTTGGTAGGGCGACAGACGCATTCCTGACGGAAAGCTCAAGCGTGCTATTAGCGATTATTCGGCAGCTCTCAATGAACTCTGCCTCAATGCACTTTAGAGGCACTCCATCAAGCTTCAAGTATATCACCTCGTTCCCCACAAGTGATTTAAGCTCGTCAGCAGTACCCTCAGCGATTATTTTCCCGTGATCCATGATAGCTATCCTATCGCAAAGCTGCTCCGCCTCGTCCATGTAATGCGTAGTGAGGACAATAGTCATGCCCTTCTCCTTCTTAATAGCCATGATGTAGTCCCATATCTTAACCCTCGTCTGGGGGTCAAGCCCCAGGGTAGGCTCGTCCAGGAAGAGGATCTCGGGCTCGTGTAATAGGGACCTAGCGATCTCCAGTCTGCGCCTCATGCCGCCCGAAAAGTACTTTACAAGCTTGTTAGCGTACTGCCTTAACTCCACAAACTCGAGGAGATCCTCTATCTTCCTCCTCAGTTCTAAGCCGCTAAGCCCGTACAGCATGCCGTGAATATACATGTTGTCCCACGCTGTCAATTGGTTATCCAGGCTCGGGTCCTGGAAGACGATGCCTATCTTCTTCCTAACCTCCGCTGGATGCCTAGTTACGTCAAAGCCAGCAACAATTGCCCTACCAGAAGTCGGCTTAAGCAGAGTAGCCAGAATGTGCA
>JAJHRM010000206.1 GCA_020832965.1 Thermofilum sp.
CTCGACGCTTGTGCGAAGATTACAACGATGCGGTGGAGGATTCTAAGAGGGTTCTAGACGAGAGCAAAAAAGTTTTCCTTGAAATTATTGAACCAGATATAGCTATAAAAGAACTAGAAAAATGCAGGGCCGAATATGAGAAATCGTTGATAATGCTTCAAAGGGTGAATGACAGAATAGGTTTACTGAAAAGAAAGTTTAACATCGCTGAAGCCGATATCGCGAGCGCGCTCAAACGAATCGACGAGAGGGTCAGCGGGCTAAACCTGAGCCCGCTGCAGCAGTCGATCATCGAAAGATTGAGCAGCACAGGCGAGAAGGTGGGCGAAGCGAGACTCGAGAGGCTCGTCGGGGAGCTGAGCCAGAGCTTGGACATTCGGCCGGAAGAGCTGCTCCTCGAGCTGTACAAGCTGTGCGAGATGGGGCTCGTCGAGTGCGTGGTGAGAGCGTGAGCGCTAGTCCGCTGCTCCAGTACCTCGACAGGGGGCTCGTCGAGGCCTTCAAGAGGACGGGGCGCGACGAGCTCTTCCTCCGCAACTACGTCGCCAACGCGGTGCTGTCGTGGATAGAGGAGAGGGAGCAGGAGCTGATCCGGGACATGAGGTACGACGCTTGGGTTCGGGTTGACGCCCAGCAGCTCCTAGACAGGGTAAGCGGCTTCGTGGAGAGGTACCTGAGGGCGCACGGCTTCGAGCCGCCGGCCAGGGTCTTCGAGGAGGGGAGGGAGTTGGACGCGCTGGCGGAGATCATCTGCTGGCTCAACGAGCGCGGGATCTACGACGACGGAGTGAGCCGGTACCTCGCGATCAAGGGCTTCGGCGGCGGCGACCTGAGGGGTTTCGTGCGCCGCCGCCTGGAGGAGGGGAACCTCGAAGTGAGGTCGCGCTTCATCGAGATGGCGTTCTACCTAGCGCGCGTCCGGCAGCGCTTCCGCGACAACACGGTGTTCGACGCGCGCCCGCTGGTGAGCCGCGTCTTCGCATTCTTCGTCCCGCGGGAGATGCCGGTGGGCACCATCGAGGTCGAAGAAGCTTTCGAAAAGGTTTTCGGGGACGTTTACGAGCTCATGAAGGCGTTCTTCTCGTTCCTGAGGGTCCCAGCGGACCCCTCGGAGTACAAAGGGCTCCTGAGGCTGATAGCGGAAAGCTTCTTCAAGAAGTTTAAAGAATGGTACAAGAACATGAACGTGGATTTCAGGTTCTACGACTTCCAGGTGGAGGGGATCAAGGCGATCCTAGAAGAGGCGAAGAACGCGCTGCAGCAAGAAGGGAAGAGGGGCGTCGTGCTGGAGGCGCGAACGGGGAGTGGGAAGACGGAAGCTTTCCTCATAGCCTCGATTCTAGCGGTGCTCGCGTACAGGCTTACGCTGCTCGTTGCTGCAGCAGAGCACGCGCGCGAAGAAGCGCGGAGCCCCTTGGTGGTGATCACTTACCCGCGGCGGGCGCTGGCGACGGATCAGTTCAAGCGGTTATTAAGATACGTTTACATATTTAACAATTCTTTAAAAGATGTTTTATCTAGTAAACTCATTATAGATCGATTGAAGATCCATATTTCCATGAATTTTGCTGAAGTTAGATATATAGATAATTTGAGGAAAAAAATTAAAAAAGAATACGCAAATATACCGCCTTGTAGAAGTGGACCTCGCGAACTCGATCTGATCTATACTAAAGTATTAGCGTGTAGAGAAGATGATGGCAGTATTGCCCTTGAATTACCATACGTTTTTTCACCCGATGAGACCAGATTGAGAGCTAAGATAAAAAATCTGAATTACAACAATTTAAAATACAGCTTAAAACATCTTTGGTGGAGAAAGTCTCAGGGCACTGAGGAGGTGATAGATTTCGTGCGAGCTTTCAAAGAGCTAGTCTACGAAGAGCCGGGGGACATACACGTCACCATCCTTGAAACTTTGCGGCGCGACCTGCTGCAACGCCGTGCCCAGAAGATATTCGGTGCGCAAGGGCACGTGGGTCCTCTGATATTCGTCATCGACGAAGTCCACTTGTACACCGGCGTGTTCGGGGCGCGCGCCGCTTACCTGCTGGATAGGGTGCTGTCGAGAGTCAAGCTCCAGACCGGAAGGAGGAGGGGGGCGGTTTTCGTCTGCTTAAGCGCTACGATACCGGGCGGCGAGGATTTCGTGAGAAGGTTCCTCGGAGCGGGAAGCGTCAGGAGCGGGATCAAGCCGCGCCGCACGATCCCGATGGGGGGCGAGTACATCTACGTCATCGTGCCGGCTCTGGGGGTTGAGCACTTATCGGTGAGCATCCAGTCCGTGATGGTCCTCCACACGAATATGCCCGCGTACCCGTTGAAGGGAGGCAGGCGCGAAAAGAGCAAAAAGACGCTGGCCTTCGCCGACAGCCTCGATGTAGTTTACAGGCTCCACGACGATCTTCACGATGCGATGTGCGAGAAGAGGCTGCAGGATTTGAGGAATGCTAGAAGCAAGCTCTTTTACGGTACGCTTACCGACTTAAATGATAGAAAAGAAGATGTAAGAGAGGCTCTTACGTTGCTTTCTGGGTTCGAAAAACTGAATTCCTGGCGGGAGGGCGAGCTGTGGTGGCCCTACTCGCTGGAAGACGGCAGGGGCGGGCTCAAGCCGGCCGTGTACACCGGTAGGGAGAAGCAGGAAATAGTGGACGCTGACCTGGTAGTGACGGATTCGGCGCTGGAGGTGGGGGTCGACTACGACGACGTAGCGGTGATCTACCAGCACGGCGCGCCGCTAACTTTCGCGGCGCTCATCCAGCGCGCGGGGAGGGGCGGGCGGCTGATGAAGGACAACCCGCTCGTCCGGGCGGCGATAGCGGTGATGCTTTCGCCCTACCTGCCGACGCAAGCCGCCATGCTGGAGCTGCTGCTTCGCAGCGGCGGGAGCTTGCAGAGCCTACTGGAGAGGGAGCGCCTGCCTCTAGCGGTCGAGAACAGAGCGGTCATAGAGCAGAGCATCGTGGAAGCCATTTTAGACTATCTGACAGTAAAAGACTACCTGGATCAGCAAGCCGAGGAAATATTTGAAAGTGAAGAAGAAAAAGTTCTGTACATAAGGCCTGGAAAAATAAAAGATTTCGAAAAATTCATAGAGGAGATTTTGAGAGAAAATGATTTGGAAATAAGAAACTATCTAAAGGAAACTTTTAAAGATAGGTTAGATGTAGAAAGAAAAATTAGTGAAATTTTATCCGAATTAAAAGAAGAGTTATCATCAGTAGGTGAGAATGGATGATAATGGATCTCTTGGAACATATTGATGAATTAGAAGTGCTGAAAAAGTATATTCCGTCGAAACTATTTGCGGAAACGTCTCTTCCGGAGGTACGCATAAAAGCTGAGCGTAAAAGATACGAGCATGAAGATATAGAGGACGCTATTGCCAGCTGTGTACCAGGGCGTGTCACATTCAGGTGGAGTCGTTCAGGACACATTATTCCGCTCAGAACAGATGATGCGTACGGTGTGTATATCAACATCGAAAATCGAATTGAAGGTGAGATCTTAGAGGAAATGAGAGACGTCATTGATCAAATTCCAGATGAATGGAGACTTTACATACATAAAAGGACGAAAATTGTTAGACCCTCGACTATAAATGTTTACAGATATTCCAATAACAAAGAAGAAATTATTTGGAGAATTAGAATCGGTCATCCATTAGAAATGCATCGTATCGAGAGCATTAAGAAGAAAGTATTCATTATAGATAAGTCGACAACGGCATACCCGACTGTGAAGAATGTCCCTATCGGCGCATTACCCTCCGAAGAGCACGAAATAAACGAATACTCTCCCTTCGTTAAATTCACTAATCTCTCGGAAAGGAAAGTTCGCAGATTCGTGTATTCTGTAGTGTTTCGCGGCGTTACGCGAGTGGTGGAAAGCCCTCCCAGCGATCTTCCCAAGCGGAGCAAGATTTCCGAAAGAGCGAGGGCGCGAGTGGACGTTACATTCGTTGGAATTCCGGCGAGCGTAAGAGTCCCGGGGGGAGCTCCAGAACCGCTGCTTTACGGGTACGACATTAGGAACACAAATATTCTTAAAATAAATCTACCAGAACATGTTGAAGGATTTATAAATGAGTTCTTAGAGGAAGTAAAGAGTTGTTTGCAAGCTGAAGATTCTAAAGGTGTATCATTGAAGCAGCATTTCATTCGTATACTATTCAATGACATACTTCACAATGTTTCATTAAATATATTAATTAGCAACCCATCGTTGATTAATAAATTGAGAAAACCTTATTTCAGCGACATCCTAGAGTGTTATTTAACGTTCAGTCAAATATTCCTACTTCTAAAATTATTTAATGGAGAAAATTTAGAGGAGCTTTTACAGAACTTTAAATATGGAATAGGTCAAGCTATTAGTGATGGCATAGCATTAGATAGCAAAGGTGCAAAAGGCAATAAAGCATTTTTGCTGAAATTAGTAAAGAGATTACTTAAGATTCCTAGAAGACGTATAGTAAGAGAAAATGATACAATAAAAGGAAATGATGTAGTAAATTACTGTAATTCAATTCTAGAAAATTACATTAATTACGCTAACACAAAGAGAATTTTGAAGTTCATCATTCTGCATACCATATCGCATGGGCTCATAAAGAGCGCTTTGACAGAGGTCGGCGGGGTAAGGGAGCACCTGTTACAGGAGGGCGGCCTCAGGTCGCCGTGGAAGTACTCACGGCCAGGGTTCGAGGCGTACATTTTCGAGCTATCGGACGGCGGGTTGGGGGTCGTCAAATCGTTCATGGAGAACGCTGAGAGAGACCCTCAAGGCGCGC
>JAJHRM010000208.1 GCA_020832965.1 Thermofilum sp.
TCTTTTAAGAGCTCCTCATTTAGCCTCATCGTCCATAAAGAAGAGTTCATTCTAATGAGTTTATCGTGCGCTGGAGATGTAGTGGAGCAATTCTAAGGCTAGGCGCGCGCTGACTTGGCCTCACTATGATGCGGAAAGGGGATGGTACTTTAACCCGACAAGAGCGTCGTGCGCTAAGCCGTCTCATATCCGAGGTGGCTTAACACTACGATACCCTTACCGTAGGTCCTGTAGATCTCAAGGCCGTCTCCATCGGATTTAGGGTCGTATACAACTTCCATTTTTGGGGTCATATCCATACCCGATAGTTGGGTAATTGCTTGAAAACTCGTAGCGCGCGCGCTTTATTACTCGTTGCTGCTGCAGCGATAGCGGTTTTCATCGTCAGCATAGCATACGTTCTCAGGAGGCATAAGGAGAGTATTAAATCGCATCCAAGTCAACAAGAGGGAATGCAGATAGTAAGTCATGTGCACATAAGAAATGAGCTAGCAATGCTAGCTGAAGAAGCTGAAAGGTATAGAGGTTACCTTAAGAGACTGGAAGCCATCAAGGCGCAGGGAAAGATTTCTGAAACAACCTACAGGAAGCTCAAGGAAGACTATTCTGACAAGTTAAGACAGCTTGAGGCAAGAATGAGTAAGCTGCAAGATGCTGAAAGAAAGCTTAGAGAGCGAAAAGCAAGCTAAGGTAAACAGAGGCATTTATCTGGCGTGTATAGCGCGCGCTTCTATTGAATAATCTAAACGAGCTCTCTCCTAATAGCTGCCGGGAGAACATTTTGCTACCGCGAACTGATTTGGGCTTAAAGTTTATTACCATGTGGTTGCATTTTTTTCCGAATGAAGGGAGTCGATTTAGATGAAGTTAACGAGCTTGTTGAACACCCTGAGTATTTCCTTACAGGAACGCTGAGCAAGCAGCTTGCTTGGTCTATATATTTCCCTTTGAGATTGGTTGCAAAAAGAACGAATATGTACAGTCTCTAAAGATCCCCAGCATCGCTGACCACAAGGCTTCAGGTTTAGCTTCAGCTGCGGGTACTATAGCCGGGCTAGCCGCCACTTTTACGCTAGGTGTCAGCTTTAAGTATACAAAAGGAACGGATGGATTTATAACATTTAAAGATTGCCTATTGATAACAGCTAAAATAATAGACTATACTATGATGATTATTCTAAAGTGCATGTATTCCTTCCATATAATGAAAATAGTAAAACAGAAGAAATACTTATGAAAACCAAAGGTTTCTACTGCGCGCAGTTCCTGCAAATGTCATACCGCTAAAAATTCGTAACCAGCTCAAGCTAGATATTTTTACTTTGTTCAAAATATTCACTTTACTAAGAAACTGAAGCGGAGGTTCTCAATACAAAACAAAATTAGGTTTAACGCGTGCTATTGCGCGTGCATAGGATATGGGAGGGAAAGAAATTTTTCATAATCTTTTTGGCAGTTAATACATTACTTGAGATTTTCCGAATCTTTTGCTTTAGATCCTATACAGTTTTTCATCAATTTGATAACAGTGTCGTTATCAGGTATTGTTCTTGGAGCGAAATTAGGTGCTCTTAGTCAAGTACCCCGCGTTATAATTGCATTGCTAATGTGAGAGCCTGGTGGGGCTCTAGAGCCCCTCCCCCGATTGTATGCTCTTACATCGCCGGGATGCTTGCAGGAAGTGTTGACGAGAAACGTTCGCTGAGCGATAAGTCGCATCTTGTGAAACATTTAATTCTTAGCAGTTCCGTTGGAGCAACAGTTTATTTTGCACTCGATTTAGCTGGCATTGTTTTAACTTTTTTCCTTTTATTACAGATGCTGGGAAAATCAGCATTTGATCTAGATATTGCATTAACCATTGTACGGGATTTTCCAGGAATTTTCCCCTGCGCTTTTAGCTGTCCCGATAACAACGTTCCTTGGTTGGGCTTACTGCACGCGTTTCGCTCGCGTGGTACCTTCAGAGAGCTTGGAAAAGGCGCTCTTTAAAGCCGTTAAGGATGGGGATGCCGTTAAAGTCGGCGAGCTTTTAAGTAAGGGTGCGAGCGCGGATTCGAGAGACGCTGTCGGTTGGACTCCGCTCTATAACGCCGCTGTTATGGGGCATACGGACATTGCCATGTTGCTTTTCGAAAAGGGTGCAGACGTAAATGCGAGGAGCTCTGTCGGGTTGACTCCCTTGCATCTTGCAGCTGCTGAGGGGCGCGCCGAAACGATAAGGTTGCTTCTCGAGAGCGGTGCGGATCCAAGCGTTGAGTCTCTCGATGGTAAGACCCCTCTTGATCTCGCCCGCGAATCAAAGCACGCGGATGTTGTCAGATGCATTAGCGCGCGACGGTTAGTACGAGGACGGTAAGCTAATCTCTAGTGAGCTATCTTTAACATTCTCTGTTAATAGGCCGAGGGACCTTGAAGCTAAGTGGAAGACTCAGTACTTTGTTACTGCTTCAACACCGTATAGCACGGTTAAGGGGGAGGGGTGGTACGGTGAGGGTGTTTTCGCTGTGGTGAAGCTGGCGGGGACGGAGGTTGGTGGCCCGCTGGTTAGGTACATGTTTGACGGTTGGGAGGGGTTAAAGCCTGAGGATATGGTCTTGGGTCCGGGGGCTGTTTTAGTGTACGTGAATGGGCCGAGGATTTTGAGAGCCGTGTGGAGGGCTGATTACAGCCGCGCTTACGCGTTAGCGTTCATCCTGATCGCCGGCGTGGTTGCTGTGGGTTTTCTTGTATTTTCTCGGAGGAGAGGCACTGCTGTTGTCGCTACAGTAGCTGCGACACAACCACCTTCTGGAGAAGCTGCTCAACCGCAACCCCCTGTCGAGAAGGCTGCTACAGTTGCTATTGCTCCGTTTAATGCCTTAAAAGCTGAGCTTGAAAAGTATGAAGAATACTTGAAGAGGTTAGAGGATTTGAAGGCTAGAGGTGAGGTGTCAGAGCAAGTGTATCAATCTTTAAAGAGCGAGTATGAGGCGAAAATTCAAGAGTTGAAGAAAAAGCTTGAGTCAGTAGGCTCGAGCTGAGGTTTTCAGAGCCAAGAAAACAGAAGTTTACGGTGGATTTTTATTACCCATTTTATGCATTAGTACAGGAGCTCTGCTCAGTTTCCTGTGTGGAGTGAGAGGTTAGCGCGCGCATTTTGGCAGAGCTCACGGGAAAAAATAAGTATTTTTTTGTTTCATAGTGTAGGACCCGGTTAGATTTTTATAGTCTAGGACGCATAAGAATCCGTGTGGAAAGTTGCTATAGCCAGCTACCTGCCGCCTGAGGAAGCGATATCCAGGCCAGTGGTATACTTTTCGTCGTACGGGTGGAGCATTTACCAGGTGGACAACGTTTACATAGCGGAGGACGGCGCACGCTACCTCAGCCTCTCGATAAGCTTAGTGGTGATCGGGGGCGCCCTCCTTGCAGGGGGAATCGTTGTCCTCAACCCGTCCAGCATAGCGGCGGGCTTACTCCTACTAGCCATAGGGCTGATCCTGCTCAACGAGAAACACTCTATAGCTCTGAAATTCGAGCAAAACACGTACCTAGTAGCTGCGAACAGCTACGAAGCCTTCCGAGAGATACTGAGGTTCGCCGAGGCGATAGGAGGAAAATTACTCCATGCAGAGACCCCCACTACCCCTTTCATAGAGATCACCCTGCCTGCCGCAAGCACAGCTAAAGCCATAAAGGAGCTGGAGACCAGAGTGCTCAGGAGGATCGAAGCACTGAGTTCAACCCAGCTAAAAACCCAGCCAGCACAAGGACGAAAAGAGATCCTAGAAGAACTAAACACGTACCAGGGCTACCTCGAGAAACTAGAAAGGCTGAAAGCGGAAGGAAAAATCACTGAAAGAGCATATACTGACCTAAAAAACGAGTACACACAAAAAATAGCCGAGCTACAAAAACAACTACAATATGTCTAGATATATCGCGCGGGCTGAGCTTGGGAAGTAGGAGGGGTATTTGAGGAGGCTGGAAGAGCCTTAAAGCTGAAGGTAAGGTGTCAGAGCAAGTGTATCAATCTTTAAAGAGCGAGTATGAGGCGAAAATTCAAGAGTTGAAGAAAAAGCTTGAGTCAGTAGGCTCGAGCTGAAGCCTTCGGTGAAGAAAACAGTAGTTTACGGTGAATTTATTCGTTCAATTTTACTCTTCGGTATCGGAGTCTCTTTTCAGTTTATTGCGGGGTGAGAGCTTCGTCCTTGCGGTTGCGCCTAAGCAGCCATAAAATATTTATACGCCCTAGTTTTTCGTTTTACTGGTATTATTGTATGGCGGAGGGCGCGGTTAAGCGGTTGCTGATCGTTGCTGTTGTCCTATCGCTTTTCATTGCTTGCGCTCCACCTTCTCGAGCTCAAGAGAGCGTTTCCTACTACGTGGGGAATGTTATTCGGATCGAGAGTAGGGACGCTGTTTATGCGACCGCGTACATCCACCCCCTCGGGATAAGCTGGAGTGACTGGCGCCAGAAGTACTTCGACCCGAACCCCGACAGCTACTACAACGGGCTTCTCAACAGGCTAGTGTACATGCTCAACTTGAGGCGGCTCGCGATCGCTGGCTACGGTGTCGACGATAACCAGCAGATCGTCTACGTGACTGTGCTCTTCGCGCTAAGCGACTCCGGCTACTACGACTCGAACCTGGACTGCCTCAGCATCCTCGACGTCTTCAAGAACGCTGGTGCAGGCTTCTTCGACAAGCTCGAGGTGCGCTCTAACCTGAGGATCTACCAGGTTGAGCCGGCAGCCACCAGGCGGGATAGCTACAGCGCGGTCTGGGAGAACCCCA
>JAJHRM010000210.1 GCA_020832965.1 Thermofilum sp.
CACCTTTTTATAGCAAATGCACGCCGCTTTCTGTAAATGTCTTCTCAATGTGTAAACTAAAAATTATTTATGAAGCTTCTCAAAGAGAGGATTATTTTAAAAAGAGGTTACGGGAAAAGTTCCAGTTCAAATTCAGGAATTTACGGGAAGCATTATTCCTTTGGCTATCCTTTTTAGGAAGGTCCTACAAACAAATACTTGTGAGGTGCGGTAATGGTCAGTAAAGCTTTTTGTGAAAGGCTTTCTGCAGGAATAGCAAAAATCGGTAAGAGGAGCATAGAGCGTGTCCGGCGGCAACATGTTAGCTTAAGTGTCTTTGCTCTTGGGGCAATTATACAGTTTTATCTTTTCCTTAAAGAAGCAGGCCCGCTCGCTGTTCTTGGTATCATGCTTGCACTTCTAACTTTAATGATGGAGATAGCTGGTAGAGTAATCAGAGTAATCATCAAGGAAAAAATCGAATTCAAGATTCCAGGTTCAATCCTGAAAAGGGCTGGCAAAACAATCCAAGGGGTACGCGTTTTACATGATTTTTTATTATTGATATCTGAGGGTATAATCTCCGCTTTCATGTTGCTTGTTTTGTACGAGGTCTACGCGAATTTTGTGTATGTGTCGTTTGAGGTGCTTCACAGTCCCTATTTCGTATCTGTTGATAAGGGGAGCGTGCTAGTCCTGCCCTTCACTGTGACTTATCTAGTTCCAGTCATCATTACTGGCATCTTTGTGGGTCCTGCTAGACGCTATATAAGGGATTTACCTACCTTTGTCACTGTTTTACTGTTATTCATATTATTGGTTTACTACACGGGAGTGGTGATTCTTGGGCAGTGGCTTTATCCAGTCAAAGTAAAAGAGATGAAGAACATTTACGGGACACGATGCACGCTGGAGAATGCGTGGAGCATTGCTAACGCGACGAAGAAGAACTTCATGTTCACATATAGGGTTAATGTTCCAAAGCCTAGACAGCTAATGATACCAGGTGACGACAGGTACTTGTGGGTGCCCCGCGAGCTTATAGCCGTTGCCGATACTGGCACGTGCGAGGACTTCGCGATTGAGCTGACTACCCTGCTAAGAGACGTCCTGGGTTGCGAGGCTAGAGTAGTTGCATTCGTAGACTATGACCATGCCCTGCCAGAGGTCAAGATAGATGGCGTGTGGTACGTGCTAGATATAAGCTACACTACACCGGCTGGACCAGTTAGGGCTGAAGACTACTGGGAGTACTTAGAGAACAACACTAGATATTCTCAAATAGTTGCCGAGGCGAAAGGCCTAGTGGACAGAGAGGCAGGCAAGGACGTAAGCGCTGAGCATGGTTTCACGCCCAGGAGGTGATGCTGATACACTTGCAAAGGTTGTGGAGCACCCTGGTAACCATTAAGAACTGCGTCCTCGGCGGGCGCTTTCTGGTTTGTTAATACAATGACCCTTGGAGACAACATTAAGCGAGGAGTATTATGAGGCCTTGGGTTTCGCCTCCGCACGGTGACTACTCAGCAATGCCGTGGGAAAGCCTTAAATCATTCATTTAGTTAAGGTATCATCGGGGCGATCCTCTTTGAGGAGGCTTGCTGTCTTGGCTGTTTTCTTTCTGCTTGCTCTTGGTTTGCTTCTCGCTTATCGCTTTCTTGTTGGTGGTGGGCGTGCTCCCGTACAGGCTCCTGTGAATGTTTCTGTGCCTGGCGGCAGTGTAACTGTTGTTGATTCTGATGGTGACGGTATTCCTGATGACTTTGAGAGGGTTTATGGGACAGACCCATACAGGCCCAACTATCTGCTTGCATACGCGCTTGGGAAGCTACCCGTGGAGGAGGCACTCCTCTTCAAGAACGTTGAAGACTTTAATGAGAGTTCCAGGGGGCTCGTAGACCTCTACGCATCACTGCCCAGGGAGAAGAGGGAATCCATCGACGTGGCCATGCTGCTAGGCCAGATACTCTCAGACAATGCTGTGAGCGAGTCTGAGCGTAGGCTCTTCGAAGCCAAGTTCGTTAACCCCGCACGCCTAGAAATAGTCGGGCTAAACTGGACACCCACGAGGGTCGTCCTAGACAAGGTATACGACATAAACGTGACTTTCACAGCTAGGGACGACAAGACACCAATAGCCTACGCGGAGCTCAGATTCATACCTGTGGAGTATTACTACATGATTGAAAAATATGGAATGAGGTCTGAGGATTATCCAAAAGTTTTCCCGCCAGATAAAGAAAGAGTTTTTGTTTTAACTCCTGTTGATGGAAAGTTTGATAGCTTAGAAGAAAAGTTCTCAGTTTCAATAAAGGATATTGTTGGTGGAAGAGAGTATAGAATAGTTGTTTCAGTTAGAGATACGGCCGGAAACGAGAGAACGGTAGAAGTGAAAACTCCCTATATAAGACAGTTTGAAAATGTTGCGAAGACGGATGGCATTATTGTTATTGCCGACTATTACACATGGTATAAGCCTAGCTGGGGAAAGCACACTTTCATGCCTCTTCTAGGCGAATATGATAGTGGAGATCCTATTGTTATTGCAAAGCATATCGATTGGGCAACTGGTCATGGAATAGATGCATTCGCAATTAGTTGGTGGGGGAATGGCTTAGAAAATCCGAATCGGCAAGTAATTGGAGAACATCCATACGATTTGATGAATTTTGAGAATACTTTTCTTACTCATCCAATGATAAATCAGATAAAATTCTATATCCTTTATGAAAATACAGGAAGGCTAAAAATTCAGAACCCAAACGACCCCCCAGAACAATGGATTCAAGATTTAGACGACTCATTTAACAAGGAGAGATTACTCTCCGATTTTATCTATTTCACAAAATATTTTTCTCATCCGCAGTATCTAAAAATAGATGGTAAACCAGTTGTTGTATTTGATTATACTTTACCCCTCAGAGGTAATATCACTGGCGTGTTCACAGAATTGAGAAATGAAATGAGAGAAAAAGGGTGGGAGTTGTACCTCGTGAATGATTTAGCCGGACGTTCATTTTATCCCTCAGATCTCATCTCAGGACATGTAACTTACCCGCCCAATTTGCCCGTCTCATCTGAACATGTTTTACAGATAATAGAGAATACTGACGCATTATCTGGAAGCGGTCCACCCCCTTACTATGAAATGGATATTGAGAAAACTTATAGCCTATGGTCTCAATTTGCACAAAGTTATAAAAAAGATTTCATACCTGTTGCTTGGCCTGGATTCAAAAATGTTATACCTAGAAGCTCTGGGCACTTCCTTTCATTACTTGAAGGATGTAGAAAATACAACACAAGAAAAATAATACGTATACCTTCCTTTAATGAATGGTATTTCGCTCATCAAATTGAACCGGCGCAGGACTACTCTTTTCAATACCTAGAAGTCTTAAAAAATTTTATCGAAAAATATTATAAGCAATAATAAAATCATATATTATCTTTGCAAAAACTCATACGCGCGGACGCAATCGGATATGGCTCAGCTCCCTGTTTTCTGTGCTGGGATACCGAGATAACCTATAAAGCCTAGCATGATATCGCTGCTCAATTTGGTGTTGGCTATTTACGCGCGCGACACATCAACGAAACCTTTTATTTGAACAATTCATTAGGTTTCATGTGAGGAAGTACCTCATAGTACTAGCTATCCTCGTAATCCTGATTGGGGCTTACTATTTCATTGAAAGAAGTTTATCGGATAAAAGCCCGCCTTCAATAGTAAATCTGAGCTGGACTCCTACGAGGGAAAATCTTGATAAAATTTATGATATTAATGTAACATTCATAGCTAGAGATGATAAGACTCCAATAGCTTATGCTGAGCTTCGATTCATTCCAGTTGAGTATTACTACATGATTGAGAAGTATGGGATGAGGCCTGAAGAATATCCTAAGGTCTTTCCTCCAGATAAGGAGAGGGACATTATACTGACTCCAATTGACGGAAAATTCGATAGCCTGGAGGAGAGATTTTCAGTTCCAATAAAGGACATCGTTGGAGGAAGGGAGTATAAGATAGTCGTCTTGGTCAGAGATTCAGCTGGAAATGAGAGGACTGCTGAAGTTAAGACCCCTTATATAAGGCAGTTTGAGAATATTGCAAAGAAAGATAATATTACAGTGAGCGTTTTATATCTTCTGTGGTGGGGCAAGGGTGATAATTGGAAAAGCTATAAAGGCAATGTGTTCCCACTACTTGGAAATTACTCCTCAAAGGATATCTTAATAATCAATAAACACATCGATTGGGCTACAGGACATGGGATAGACCTGTTCCTCATACAGTGGTCAGGCAAAGATGATTATCAAGATGAAGCGCTGGAGTACTACTTTCTAAATGCAGACCTTGTGAAAAGAGGAAATATAAAGTTTGCAATTCTCTATGAAACAATATGGAGGCTGAAAAATTCCAACCCAGGGTGGAATCTCTCCGATCCAGAAAATGTTAAAATTTTAAATAGCGATATTTCCTACCTAGCCGAAAATTATTTTAGTCATCCATCATATTTTAGAATAGGTAACAAACCTCTACTGTACATCTATGAAAGCAAGGGCTTCTTCGGGGATATTTCACAGATAAGAATTTTGAAGGAAAGATACAATCTATTTTTGGTAAGTGATCATGCACATCCCCTAGCGGATCCTGAGACAATCTTTCCCCAAAATAATCCTTTAGCTGTGAGATGGGGAGATGCTGCAGGGCGGTTTGATGCTATTATGCCTGCTGCCGGTTTATATGATGGTTTTCTTTGGTACAGAAATTACTTCAAGGGATCT
>JAJHRM010000211.1 GCA_020832965.1 Thermofilum sp.
AAATGTTTTAGCTAACCTTAATCAAGAGTTATATCCTAGAAGGTAAATGATAAATATGTGCAACAAAAAACAGGCGGGGAGCGTGCATGCTGAATTAGAAGAAAAACTCCAACAGGCAGGCGGAGCCACACCTACAGCGCCAGAATATACATTTTACTATGTTTCGCACGGCGGACCAGCAGACCCTTTCTGGGCGCTAGTAACAAAAGGGGCCCAGGACGCTGCTGAACTGTTAAATGTAAAGGTGGTCTATTCAGCTCCCGAGGAGTTCAGCATCCATGCTCTGGTGAATCTGCTCAACAGCGCCATTGCAGCTAGACCAAATGGAATAATACTAACAATTACCGACTACAAGGCCCTCGACCAGCCTGCACGTTCCGCAATTTCGCAAGGTATACCGGTGATCGCGGTTAATATTCCAGATCCACGGCCTGAGGATGAGAGGATACCATACATGAGCTATGTTGGACAGAACGAGTACGACGCAGGCTACTATTTAGCCAAGTATTTGATAGATAAAGGCTACAAGCCCAAACGAGTCGTCATAGGTGATCATCAACTGGGAAATGCTGCTCATGCAATGAGAAGCCGAGGCATTACTGACGCTATCAAGAAAGTATACCCAGACGTACCCGTAGAAGTACTAGACATAACATCTGAGCCAGCAAAGGCAGCAGAGGCATTTAAGAGCTACTTGACAGCACACCCAGAAACAGACGTAATATACACCTTAGGTCTCTTGGGGTCACACCCAGCGTTACAGGTATTGAGGGAAATGAAACTTGTTGGGAAAGTCCACTTATTGACAACAAACATTGATTACGTAGTTCTCAACGCTATTGAGGCAGGAGAGCTTGATGCGGCTGTCAGCCAGCAGCCATACGCGCAGGGCTTCCTGCCCGTAGTATTCATGTACCTCTACGTAAAGTACGGGATAGTACCGCCTCCGCATGTTCCAACTGGACCTACGATTGTTGACAAAACCAGGCTGGAAACAGTAAAGAGACAAATAGCGACAACTGGCGGAGCATAAAAACAATAAATAATATTTTTTTATTTTATTCGGTGAAAAATTATGGCCTCAGAAAATAGAACGTTTCTCATTAGTTTCGTATCGAGACACCCGGAAATAGGAGTTCTTGCTAGTTTTCTCTCTATTGCCTTAATTTTTATAATAAGGGTCCCAGACAGATTCCTAACGCTCCCAACGCTCTACAGCATCCTAACTCTGGCTGGGGGGCTGGGAGTAGCGAGCCTCGGCGTAGCATTTCTCATGATCGCGGGGGAATTCAACCTCTCAATAAGCTTAGTCTACGCAGTTGTGCCTATGGGTGTAGTCTTCATGGTTGACCTGTGGAGGGTGGACATGCTCCTCGCATCAGTGACCATGCTGGCAGTCGCCTTTGGGATAGGGGTTCTCGTCGGCTACATAACGATCAAAACAGGTATACCCAGCTTCATAACATCCCTCGGCATGATGATGTTCCTGAGGGGGATACTGCTGGCAGTTACGGGAGGCTTCCCAGTCAGGCTTGAAGAGGATCACTGGTTCACCTTTGTTCTCAATGGACCGGTAGGCGAATTAGGATTAAGGACAGGCGCTTTTTGGTTGCTACTGTTAACTATAATTTTTGCTTTTACTCTAGACTGGACACCTTACGGAAATTGGACGTACTCCGTCGGAGCGAATGCAAATACTGCTAGGGAACTAGGGGTGTCAGTAACCAAGGTTAAGCTTATAAATTTTGGGTTGTCTTCCCTCTTAGCAGGGTTGGCTGGTTTAATGGCGCTCAGCAGGTTTAAAGTTGTGGATCCCACGCTTGGCCAGGGGCTGGAACTGGAGACGATAACTTCAGCTGTGCTCGGCGGCTGCCTCCTCGCAGGAGGCTACGGAAGCATCATAGGAACATTCCTGGGGGCGTTCCTCATAGCAATGACAAACGTGGGATTAGTACTAGCGGAAGCTCCACCCTACTGGTACAGAGCATTCATAGGAATCATACTGATAATCGCGACAATTATAAACCTCTTCATAGTCAGAAGATACGTAACGGGCGGGTGAAGGTGCATGAGCAGCCCACTCGTGGAGATGAAAGGCATAGTTAAGAGGTTTGGACGTGTAGAGGCTCTCCGCGGGGTAGATTTCCACGTCGGGAGGGAGGAGGTAGTCGGGCTTGTGGGCGACAACGGAGCCGGGAAATCAACGCTTGTGAAGATCATCGCGGGGGTCTACCAGCCGGACGCTGGCCAGATGTTCTTCGAAGGGGAGCCCGTGGTGTTCAAGCACCCGAGCGAGGCTAGGGCAAGGGGGATAGAGATGGTCTACCAGCACCTAGCCCTGATAGACCTGCTGGGCATAGACAGGAACATATTCCTTGGCAGGGAACCAGTAAAGAGGGTTGGACCACTAAGGATCCTGGACAAGGAGAGGATGGAGAAGGAAGCCCATTACATCCTGCAGGAGATAGGCTTAAGACACGTGAGGTCGCCAGCGGAGAAAGTCGCAAAGCTCAGCGGGGGCGAGAGGCAGAGCGTAGCCATAGCCAGGGCAATGCACTTTAAGGCAAAGCTACTAATACTGGACGAGCCGACAGCCTCCCTCTCAGTGCGCGAAACGAGAAAAGTCCTGGACCACGTATCAGAGGTGAAGAAGCAGGGAGCAAGCGTGATCATCATCTCCCACAACATCTACCACGTCTACGAGGTCTCAGACAGGATAGTAGTCCTGGACCACGGCAAGAAAATCCTAGACACCCCAAAGGAGAAAGTAACACCCGAAGAAGTAATAGAAGTCATCAGAACCGGAGGACTCAGCACCCTCGCCTCCCCCTAGGAGACCAAAAATTTTCGCCGCACGCCAACGCGCGCGCTAGAGTAAGAGCTTGTATTTTTACTATTTGCTAGCACTCAGAGGGCGAGGCGCTCACTTCAGCACGACTTCGCGGATGACCCTTGAGAGGAGATCCTTGTGGCTCGGGAATACTATCCTCCTAGGGACGGCGTTTGACTCCCCCTCTATGATCACGTGCAAATCCCCCTCCCCGCTGTGCCGGAACTCTAGCGAGATCTGACCTGTGTCACTGTCAAGTCTGATGGAGCAAGGCACAATGGTTTTCGAGTGCATATCCAAGGGCAGTTTTCGAAAATTTATAAATTTTATGCAGCAGAAAACACGCGCGACAAGGATCCAGCACCTCTAAGGCTCAGCGCGCGGGCTGGAGAGGGAGCGCGCACGCTGATGCCCAGCGAAATGCTGGTAGAGAAGGCTCCAAGAGCTTGGGGAATAGTTCGCTAAGCGCGAAGCGCTAGGGTAACCATCCCATAAGCGCGCTGGCGCGTCCTCCACCTCTACAATTCTATGGCAGGTGTTCTTTCTAGCTTCCCAGTGATCGGGTTCACCTTGAAGCCTAAGATTTCGAGCGTAGTGTATCCAACCACGGGTATCTCCTCGTCTCCCCCTATCGCCACGAGGACAGGCCTCCTGACGCCTTCTATCTCAACTTCTCCCAGCGCGAGTTCCCTCGTCACGGTTCTCCTATCCCCCAGCATGACCTCGGCCGTGTACTTGGCTTGAAGCCCTATCTTGGAAGCCGCCGACCTCGGAATCTTCGTGAAGGTCGCCCCCGTATCGACAAGCCCCTCCAGCTCGGCGAAGCCCTCACCACTATAAACCCTAAACTTCACACGAGTCTCGCCCACCTCTACCACCCACCAAGAAAGGCTACGAAAAACATGATAAATCTTCCCCCCAAAAAAGCGTGCTAAAAACACGCTAAAGGTCAGGCGTGCAGACAGATACAGCGGGAGAGCGCGTTCAGGGGGCGCGCACCCGTTGAAGTCCTGCCAGCTACTCAAGCAACTCCACTATATCCCCTAAATCCCAATAACCGTGTCAAGCCACTCCTTCCTAGGAGTAATCCTTCTTACATCGTACAGTTCCCAGAAAGGCTTCCCGGGGCTGGGGCAAGCAATCGTGCCCTTGTACCTCTTGTACAGCTCCAGCGCTAAGCCCCAAAGCTCGCTAAAACCTCTCCTTACCCCCAGCCACCTCATCAGCCAAGCTAGCCATAAACATGGAATCCACGCCCCCACCATTCGGCTGAGCACTATTAGCAGGAACAGGTCCAAGCAAGTTTAGACCCGCGCGCCTCTGGCACTGGATTAGACAGGTCAAAATACACCCCTACTCCCTCTCCAGCTCCGCAACCCTCCTAGAAACACGCTCAAGGTCAAACCTCTTCTGTTCGATGTAGTTTTCACTCCTTGCCCTAAACTCTACAACCCTAACCTGCTCCTCACTACCATGCAGCCTGTTAAACCCCTCACAAACAGACTCAACAATCTCTTTGATCATAAGAAGCAAAAAAGAAAAATATACTTTATGCGAAAGCTACGCTTTCTAAGTCCTGTACGTGAATGTGTAAGTAGCCTCAGTACCCTTCACGGTTACAACTTTAACCGTATAGGTAGCGCCAGCAGAAAGGGTAACTGTTGTCGAAGCCTGACCGACATCTCCTGGATTAAGTGATAACCCTCCACTTATTACAGTGCTCCCTGCATTCATAATTGTTCCTGTTGCATTATAGACATAAATTGAGGTGATATTTACTTTAACGTCTCCAATATTCCTGACAAAAGCAGTTAGTGTAGTTCCGCTATAGGATACTGCTTCTATTTTTATTCTTTCTTGTAGTTGTGCTGTGCTTGCTTGTTGTGTTAGTGTTCCCTGGTACCCTATTATCCATATGTACGCTAGCAC
>JAJHRM010000212.1 GCA_020832965.1 Thermofilum sp.
ATCCCTAAACACATCGATTCTTATATCATCGACCTCCTCCTCACTACGCTCAATGTCATCAGCAAGCTCCAGAACCTTTTTGGGTTCTTCGGCGAGCTTCTCGATTGCTTCTCTTACGACCCTCATTGCATCCGAGACCCTCCTGCCCATAAGCACAAGCTTGCTGATTGTTGTCTCGGGTAATCTCTCTCCGAGTTCAAAGAGAAGCGTTGTTCTTCTGCTCCAAGCCTTCGCGTACGCTGCTACATCATCCAAGGCAAATATCAGCCTCACGATAGTTTCCCTATCTATCGGGTGAAACGCCTCCTTAGATAGCTCAAGCAATATTCTCCTTTTCGTATCATCGGCCTCTTTCTCGAGCGTGAAGACTTTGTCCCACCAGTTAGAAGCCTCGCTGGGGTTATTTGCCAAGTATGCCTCTAGGACCTTTACAGCACACTCGGCAACTCCTAGAACCTTCTCTGCGTGCTCTAAGCTCATTTTGATAACGTCCTTCCTCCTCTCCTTGGAGAGCCAGAGCCAGACAGTCATGGATCACCATCCTAAAAGATGCGTAAATGTCTTAGTGAGGGTATAAATGGCTATTGCAAGGGAGGCTGTTACCGGGATGGTTAATACCCAGGCGAACATCATGAACAGTACCAGCTTTAGGTTAAGAGCTCCTAAGCTTCTGTGCCTAGCGATGCCCGCACCCATTATTGCTCCAACAGCCGCATAGGTAGTCGATATTGGCATTCCATAGCCAGATAGGATGTAGGGTATCGTTGTCCACAGCCATACAGCTATGCCGTCAGCATTAGCTGCTATGCTGGTTGAAGGATCCAGCCTCGTTATCCTAAAAGCCATCGTATTAACAACCCTTTTGCCTAAGGTAGCTCCCCCCAGACCAACGAATATTACCGCGTAAGCTGCTAGAAGCCTCATCGCATCCGAGTCTGGTAGCCCAAAGATCTCTGAGACTAGTGTAGTATACACGGCAGTAGCATTTGCAACATCATTGGCTCCAAAGCTATAGGCTGCTAAGAAAGCGATTGCAATAGCGCCCATGTTCGCACATTTGGGCTGCTCCTAGCTAATCTCTCATTGAGGAAGTAGAGGGGTATAGCCAATGCCATCGCGCTCACAGGTGAGACAATCCAGCTAAGTATTATCGCGGTGACAACACCTAGGTTTAGAGTCCCAGTGCCCTGAAGCATGTATGCGACTCCCACACCAATTACACCACCAGTAATGCTATGCGTTGTTGATATTGGAATCCCCCTCAACGTTGCAATCATAACCCATACGAAGCCGGCTAAGCTTGCTGCTAAAGCGCCACAAACATCCATCTCTCTAATAACACCTCTTCCAAGGGTCTTCATGACCATATATCCCTGAAACATTGCACCAGCAAAAACAGCAACAGCGAACAGCGCAATAGCACGTCTATAGCTGAGCACTCCTGAGCCGACGAGGGGCGCTACACTGTTAGCCATGTCGTTACCTCCCATAGCAAAGGCATAAAGAGCTGATGCTGCTAAACCAGCCACGAGTAATGGATGCAAGACACCACACCACGCGCTAGCGCCACCCATTCAAGTGACACAGGTACAGGTTAAGGCTGGGAAAATGCTGCGAGCCTTTACCTGCCGCGGCTGAGCTACCTGTAAGAGCAAGTATTGGGACGGCGCCTGCCGTCATGGCGACCGCTACTTTACCAGGTCTATATTTTTGATTCACTGCATACATTTTCTATATTGATAACTTGATATTTATATATTTTCCTGGGTTTAGCATGCTAATTAAGCCCTGGTCCCCTCGGCTATGAATGCCAGAAACTAAGCGTACTTAAACACTCGAATCTTCAAATTTCTAAGCGCGCGCTAAGCTACAGCTTTGGAGACGATGTAGCAGTCAAACACAAAGAACTCTGCCTGAAATCCTCAAAGCTGCATACCAAACAGGCTACGGCAAACTACTAGGCCTGCTAGACAGCGATAAGCGGCTATTGCTAGCGAGCTCAAATTTCCAGGATTCTTCCTGTTTCATGTTCCAAGACATACCCGCGCGCACTCTCATCCGCACCGTCATTTTTGGTCGAGGCGCCCCTTCACTGCGCCCTCTTCGTTGGAAAAGAGGACGCTTGGGGTGTCATGGGGTCCGCCCGTTGCCGAGCTTCACCTCCCTCCTCGGTCCCGCGCGGGAGCCCCCTGGAGACATGTTATCGTCTGCAGGGGGAACGGCCAGGAAAGATTAGCGCACCAAGGCCTTTCTGTGCTCTTCCAACCACTTCCTCATGGATTCGAGGATCCTAATAGCTATCGACGTGTACCATGAAGTCCCTGAACCCACCCCTCAAACAACCACTCCTACTCACGCCCACCATTTTCCCACCCCTCGCGCGCGCTTTACAGCTCTATTATTGTTCCGGTTTTCTTGTCTAAAGAGTATCCTGTTGGTAGCTCCGTTTTGTCTAGGCTCCTGATTTTGTCTATTATTTGGCTCACTATTTCATTTGTATACGCCTCTTTTCTTATCACGATATCGTATCTCTCGCTCGTGATTGGCTTAAAGTCTAGACCATATCTCTCAGCAATATATTTTACACCTATTCCTACGTCAACTATTCCTCTGCTAATGAGGTATGCTACGGCCTCGTGGGTTTTAACCTCAAAGGTATAGCCAGTTAGCCTTTTCTTCAGCTCTTCAGGCGATATTCCTAATTGTCGTGCTTCCTCTTCTAACATGTGGTCAATGAGTACACGTGTACCGCTTCCGGGGTTCCTGTTGACGAAGCGCAAATGTTTATGAACTATGTCTTTAAAAGAAGAAACTGGCCCCGTGTTTTTCCTATACATGAGGCCCTGTTCTCGCCTATACCCTATGAGAACCAGTACGTGTTTAATATCGAGCTGTCTTATAACTGGTAAATTGTATTCTCCCGTAGCTGGATCCAGTAGGTGTGTTCCAGCTAGGTCTGCTACTCCACTTTTTAGTGCTTGTAACCCTGAGAGCGAGCCGACGTTGACTATGCGTACTTTGTCGTAGCCTGGCAAGTTTGCGACGATGGATTGTAGCAGTGGGTCATGAGAACCAATAATGTTTAGTTCGTAGCTTTTCTGGAATGGGTTTGGTAGGACCTCAACTTCTGACCCTTCTGGCAGGTATTCAGTGTCCTCTGGAACAGTTATATAGCCGTCTAATAGTGACATTGCCGACACACGTCCACTGTGACCCGTTAGGGGATAAGCCTTTATTTCTCCATGGTGCTTCAGGATTGCGGGCACAAATACCCTTATACCTGGTTCTCCACGTATAGGTGTCTCTATGCGTGCCCTTATTGTTGGGACCTCGTTTCTTGGCATGCCTTGGAGCTTTAGTATAACGGGAAGAAGGTAGAGGTTGACTGTTAGCAGGCATGAAAGCGGGAAGCCGGGCAACGCGAAGACTATCTTGTCTCCGTGGACGGCTACTGCGAGTGGTCTGCCGGGTTTTTCTCTTACACCATGGAGTATGATTCCTGGTTCGAGCTCGCTTAGAACCCTGTAGGTTTTATCCTCTAGGCCGGCAGAGGTTCCGCCGATCGTTGCTACTACATCGTTTTCATCTAATGCCTTGTGCAAAACTTCTTCTATTTCTTCAACCACATCGTGTACGCGGGGATATATCTTGGGTTCTGCTCCTACGGACTTTGCGTAGGCATAGATCATTGTCGAGTTGGAGTCATAGATTTGCCCGTATTCGAGCTGTTCTCCTGGAGTTTTCAGTTCGTTGCCTGTGGGAATTATACCTAGGCGAACCGGCTTATATACCCATACCTTGTCTATTCCTACGGCTGCTAGTACGGATGCGAGAAGTGGTGTGACTATGGTCCCTTTCCACGCGACTACTTCTCCTTCAGCAATGTCGGACCCAGCAATGTCAATGTTTTCACCTTTGGCTACCGATCGGTAAAATTCCACTTCACCCTTCCTCGCGTGTGTATGCTCAATTAGCACGACGGCGTCTGCTGGATATGGAACAACTGCACCCGTAGAAACTTCTACACATTGTCCTTTTTCCAGTCTAAACAACTTAATCTCTCCGGTAGACACTTTTCCAACGAGCTTCAAGGTTTTTGGCCTATCCTCGTATACTCCCGCTAGGTCTTCACTTATTACAGCGTAGCCGTCTACTGTTGCCCTCGTGTATGGAGGATAATTGGAGGGTGAAAAAATGTTTCTGCTTAAGACCCGCCCTATTGCCTCAGGCAAGGAGAATTCTACTTCTCCTAGTGGGTTCAGCGGCCTGTAAGACTCTATAAGCGGGATTACCTCGTCGACGCTTACCATTTTTCTAAATACTTTTCTCTCCAATGTTTTCCACCTCCCTGTACAAATTAACCTCTACAGTTTCGCCCTCATCGTACCCCTCTACACCCTCCGGCACGATGACGTAGCCGTTGCCCCTGAGGAGACTCCCCAGCGCCCCCGAGCCACCCAGCATTAATGGCTCAGCGTAGTATTCTCCCTTCTCCTCGAACACTCTGACCCTTGCAAAACCCACGACGCCCATCTTCACGGATATTCTCCTCGTGAGCTTGGCCCTCACTCTGGGTAGGAGTGGCACTTTTATTCCCAGCCTCCTCAGAAGTGGTCTGAGGAATACCTCGAGTGTTGAAAGTGCTGCGACGGGTAAACCGCTTATAGCTAGCACCAGTCTCCCGTCCCTCACTGCGACGCATGCAGTTTTCCCCGGCTGGAGTGCAAGCCCGTGAGCCATGAATTCTGGAT
>JAJHRM010000213.1 GCA_020832965.1 Thermofilum sp.
TGATTGTCTCAGCCTCCTCGTTGCCGCAGTACGGGCACTTGTTCTCAGGGTAGCTCCACTCCGCACCGCAGAACTGGCACCTGAGGTGGGAGAGGCCCTCAGTGTCGATAAACTCCAGTCTTGATGGGCCCCCACACACGGGGCACCTGCCGCTCTGCCAGGCAGAGAAGTCTGTTTCACTGCTTAAGGCATGTGAAAAAGCTTCGAAGACTGGCTGTATTGACCATGCAAGGATTGCTTCTAGCATCTCAGGGTCCACCTGGATCTTCTCGGCAGCTTCGTGCACCCGATCCTCATTACCGCTCATCAGCGCGTCTGTTAGCTCTGAGAGCTTTATTTCCCCGCTCCTCCTCGAAGCCTCGATTCTCTCGATTGGCTCCTCCGTCTCTGGGAGATTTTCCCTCAAGAAAGAGGTGATCGTGCCGTAAGACTTTAGCAGGTCTTCTTCACTTACTTTCAGGGATATTGACAGGAATGCAGGTTTCCCCTCTTTAAAACCCCTCAGAATCTCTTCCAGGGGTAGCTCCTTAAACTTATCGGCGAAGAGGAGGCTTGCACGCAGCTGGACCTCGAGTAGTTCAACGTACTTGGCGAGAGAACCTTCATCTATTGGGATGTCGCCCTGAATGTTTTTTAACTTGTCCTTTAGCGAAATTTTTTCCATTTAAACCATCTCGGTCACTTATCCTTACCATGCTTACATTAAAAAACGTAGCGACTCAGGGAAAATTGAGGGAGGGGGCAAAATGCTAAAGCGAGTGCTGCATAGAGGGCGGCCCTCTGAGGAAGAAGGCCGCGGCTTCCCCTACTCTCACGCCCGCAGCTCTAGCTATGGGTTGGCACTTCGCAACAAGCAGTACGAAGACGCTGCTCTTGGGAGGTGCGTATAGGAAGGACTCGAAGTTGGCCATCCCCTTCGAGATCACCACGTCTGCCCACTCGAGGGCTTGGATAGCTTCCCCGGACACATACCCAGGAACTATTCCTACAAAATCGGTACCCGTGCTTACAACTTCTCCGTACTCATGTAAGCCTAGTTTAAGGGCTTCCCCGTACGTCACGTCGTTCTGGCAGGGAGCCCCTCTGGCAATGATCTTCAACTTTAGGCCCATTCTCCTCAATTCGCGCATGACAAGCGCGTCGAACACCGCCTCCCCACAGTTGTCCAGCAGGTATGTAACCTTCGTGCAGCGCAGTAGCAGCAGGTATAGCCTGTCCGTCTCGTCTCGCCCGAACACCATTCTCGCAGCCTTCTCAGAGAAAGCCTCGGGGTCTGTGCCGTGGGGCGAGCTGGGGTCGATAAGATTCGCGGCGACGCTTAGACCTAGAAGGTACCTGAACCTCTCGTAGCCTACCAATTCCTCAGCCTTCTCGGCTAAACTCCTCGCGAGCCTTATTGCCGATCTTTGGCTCCTCTCCTTGAACTCCCTGTAGGGGTCATCCTCGTTCAAGATCTCCTTCACCCTCCTAAGCGCTTTCCAGGCAGTTATAACGGTTGAGGAGCTTTCAATCACCTGGCTGTAATGAAGGGTAAATTCCTTCAGGGCTTTGATTTTCTCGTCATCTGTGAGGTTAGAAGCCAGGATTTCATTTGTCCTGACCCTGTATATGCATGGAACACATTCAGGGGACATCCTCATAGGGATCCTTCTCCCTAGTTCACGCCCTGGGTAATAACTTTTGCTCTCCCTCGCCCTGAAAGCCAGCTTTAAGGCAAGGGTGGAGCATCACTCTACCCCTTCATGTGTGCTAATGTGCCTGGTCACACTATGTTTTGCCGGCCTTGAGACCGAGTTTATTGACGGGGACAGAGGCCTCAGGCAGGTAGGGGAGTAAGCCGGAAGGAGTACACGTTCCCCACAGTAGTGTTTGGTCCTGAGGGCGGCGGCAAGACTGCTTGGCTAAGGCAGGCTGGTGAAAATGCTGCGTGAAGGGGTTTCGAGATCGTTTACGTAGACCCCTTACACAAAGAGTACTTAGCGTAAACAGACTTGAAGAAGATCGCGCGCTGCTAAGCTGAATGGGTGCAGGCGAAATTACCCTGGTCATCACTTTATCAGCTGAATCTTTGCGCTAATGCACCTGTAGCATTGGATAGGGTTACAGTATTGAGAAATTTCTCCAGAATACCTGGATCCGTGAACCTAGTCTCATGGGCGTGAGAAAGAGCAAAGCTTGCTGTTTGTGTTGCCGGAGCCTATGGAAAGGGTGAACTGCCGTTGAAGCACGCGTTGTCATGGAGCGCGCGCGTGGTTTTCAAAGTTGCTGGAGGAGAGATACAGGTACTATAGACTATCTGAGGGGGGAGAGAAAACGTCCTAAACAGGGTCAGAGAGATTCTAGCTAAGCGCGGCGTCGAGCTCGCAATTGTCTTTGGAAACTTTACGCATGTAGAAGAGTTCAGAGACATCGATATAGCTATATACTCAAAGAAACTGACCTTCGAAGAACTGCTGAGGCTTGGAGTAGACCCCCAGCTAGAGCTAGGATTACCCGTTGACGTTGCCCCTCTAGACCAGCTCCCTCCAAGATTCCGGCTTAACGTCCTATTAAAAGGTATAGTTCTGCTAGAAAAATCTGGGCTCTACGAGTACCTCTACATAAAGACGCAGGACGAACTTATGCAAGCCGAGACCTCGACGAAAAGATCCAGGGAAACTGCAACACAAAGTGTCTAATGCACGGCAGATACTTTCACCCAGCAACCATTTTTTATGTTGCAATGTTTGAGATAATGTCCCTAAAGAGAAGCTTAGATGATGTAATGTTTGTTTCCTCGAAGGATTTAAATAAGACCTTGGAGTAAAAGAATTCAGGATTGTTGAGGGAAACATTAACATGAAAAGAGTCAGGCTCCCCTTTCTACCCCCCAGCATCGAAGTCGAGTTTAGCGATAGGGAAAGAGCTCTTGCAAAAGTGGAAGAAATCGCTAAAAGAGGAACAAGGGCTCCCCTAGTAGTATTTGGACCGGAAGGATGCGGTAAGTCTGCGTGGCTCAGACAGTCTGCCGAGATCCTTAAGGATGCCGAGTACGACGTAGTATACGTTGACTTGGTTCATAGAAGTTACTTGTCCTACACTGACGTTGAAAGCATTGTAAACAGGCTCAGCGAAGCAGCGGCTGATATTACTGGTGTAACGAGCCTCAGGCTTGTAACAATTGCAATTGATCTCATAAAGGAGCTTGTTAGGCTCGGTAAAAAGAGGGTTGCCGTCTTAATAGATGAGGCGTTCCAATCAATAGGACTTGAAAAAGCAGCGGTCTATGTTAAGAGCCTTCTAAGCCTTGTAGAGTATCCCCCCAGAAGCTACGAGAACATCGTGGCTGTAGCTACTACTAGTGAGGGATTAACGAGGTCAGAGATAGGGAGACACAGGTGGGCAGACATTGCGCCACTATGGAATATGTCTCGAGAGGGCTTCACGGAGCTCTATGAGCAGATAAACTGGGAAAAGAAAGGCTACCCTCCACCATATGGTTTCACAGCAGAAGATGCATGGCTTATAACGGGAGGAAACCCCTACATGCTTGCAAGGCTCGCCGAGGCACAATGGTCCCAGAGAAAAGTCGCAGAAAGAATGACCAGCCTTGGAAAGCTCCTTTATTTTGTAAACTCTCTTAGCATAGATGAGAAGAAATGGCTATTAGACGCCACTGAGGACCCCGACACGCTCTTCACTAGGGAACGAATCCCGCTACTCAACAAGCTAGTAGAACGAAACCTTGTCGTGGACGACATTCCACCTAGAAGCGAAGACTTGTGGATAGATACTCCTCCACCCGAAAAGGATCCTGACCTCGGGATAGGAAAGCATGTCGCATGGCAAACACCTCTCCACCGGGAAGCTGTAAAACTCGCCTTAAAAGCATCCACATAATATTTTTAGGCAGAAAGAGAGCCATTTTACAGGTGAATATGGCGGGTACGCGTATACATGCGTCCAAAAGGAAAGACCCCTCGACTTCTAGCCACTCTCCTCCAGACCCCGAAATCAAGAAGCACCTAGACCTAGCGCTAACCTTTCTAGAGGAAGGTAAAAACTTCGTCGAGAGGAATCCTGTCCAAGCGTCTGAAAAACTCTACAAAGCCGCAGAAGAGTCTGTAAAGCTTCTCACCTTCTACCTAGGCATCTCGGACGTGCTCACACAAGTAAAGCAGAGAGACAGGTGGACAGTCACGGAACTCGAGAAAGCCGTCGAGGCGATCAGCCAGAAACTAGGAGACTGGTTCAGGAGCTCCTGGGACACGGCGTGGGTGCTTCACGTCTGGGGGTTCCACGAGGCGAAATTCGACTCAGAAGCAGTAAAGGTAAGGCTACCGGCAATCGAGAGAATAGTTGAGGAAGCGAAAAGAATAGTTATAGCCGGGAAATAGAGAGAATTTTCCACTAGGCAGCTTAGAAGGATTCCCGGTGCTTCATGGTAGAGACTACTGAGCAAACACTGCTAGCTAGTTCCTCAACGCTCTCGAAGAACCTTAGCTCAGCGAACCTCCGGGAATCAATGTGGGGCTCGTAAACCCTCATCTTGTCCGTGGAGAGGCCTGTACCCCCTAGGACAAATACCGGTTTGCCCTCCAGGTATGCCGTTACTATCTCCATTATTGTGCCAGCTTCTCCACCAACAGCTATCAAGATGTCAGCCGTCTTGACTAGTGCAACACTTCTCCCGCGGTAACCCATCCCGGTTTTAACGACCAGG
>JAJHRM010000214.1 GCA_020832965.1 Thermofilum sp.
AGGCCCACCATGACGTGAGCCTCGTCGATGAAGACCGCTAGAACTCTGCTTCTCAGCTGCCGCTCCACGGTTGAAAGGTGTTTAGCGTGCTTGAGCTTCTTCAGAGCGTGTGGGCATAGCATAAGGACGTGGTTGTACTCGTTCCCGGATTTCCTCACCCTGTCGACGATCATCGAGAGAGCATCGCTCAAGCTGCGGGTGCCACAGAGGGGGATCGAGGCAGGGGCGAGGGCGAGGAGCACGCCGTCGCTAACCCAGCGCCCCTTTATCCCGTGCCTGACGAGTTCTGTGCGTAGCGAGGCAAGCGCTTTCGCATCGCTGCTGATGCAGTAAACGAAGAAGCTGGGCTGCTTGAACCCTTCGCGAGCCCCGCTAGCAATCGCTAGCGGCTCAAACAGCTGGAACTTGATCCTTGTGAGGGGGGAGAACACAAGGACGACGTTGCGTTGACCACCCTCCCTGATATGCCCTCGCAGGTGCACGGCCGCGAGCGCTAGAAGAGACAGCAGAACGGACTTCCCCGCGCCTGTCGGCATCTGCACGATCTTCCTGCACTCGCCTTTCTCTAGAATTTCGCGGACAAAGCTCCTGAGACCCACTCTGTGCAGATACCTTAGATTCCAGCCCTCGCCTTTAACCGCTCGAAAATGACTGAGAAAAATGCTCTCTATTTCCTCCGCCACGCCATCGATGCTGCCAGCGTCCCCTGAGTAAGAGGGCACATAAGAGTAGACAAAAAGCCTGTATTTAGTTTTTGGCATAGCTGCCTGGCAAAACGCTGAATAAAAGACGTGCCCGCGCGCTAGGTTTTCAAGGTAAGACTGCAATCTACGGGATGACCGGTTATGGTTGTTAGCAGAATAGAGGATGCCGGAGCGAGGCTTTACGCTGCAGAGAGCCATCTTAAGGAGTCCGAATACCCCGGTGCGATGCTCGAAGCCCAGATGTGCATGGAGCTCTCGATTAAGGCTCTACTCGATAAGCTGGACATAAGCTATAGGACTAAGGAAGGGAGGATACCACACGATGTCAGCAATAAAATCCCCGAAGCTTTTGAGAAGCTGAAGCAGAACATAAAGGATTTGAAGGAATATGAAGTTAAGTCGATAAGAGTGGAGTTAGCTAGATCCGCTGTGCTCCTGCGGCTCTTAACTTCGATACAGAGAGTATCTGGAGTATGGCGTGAACGGGTTAGCGGGTTCTAAAGAAGTATTCGAATTCACATTCGCCGAGAAGCTAGCAGCTACTATTGTTGAACAGGTGAGGAACTCCTATTGGAGAATCTATGATTTGATTAACAGACTAGAGAAAGGCGCAACGATAGCCTAAGCTTTGCTGTTAGCGCGCTATCTGAAGATTATGACATGATGCTAGTTGCCAGTTATTGTGGCGAACTGGTTCTCGGCGTGCTCGTTAGCTTGGCGCACGCCCAAAAGTTTCTTAGAATCTGTTTTCCCTAATCTAGCAGGCTCCTTTCCGAGTGCTCTTCGATTTCTTCAGAGAATATAGTATGCTATCATCACCACGCAGGCAACCTGTGGCTTCTCATGAAGAATGTAGAGCTCCGCCTCAGCAATGTGTACGAGAAAGAATTAATTTTTAGGAGATGCTAAGCAATCTGCGTGCCCATTGGGAGTATATATTCGTTCTTCAACAACGTCTAGTTGAGCTCGAGACCTGAGTAATAACACTTCAGCTGCTAGTAATCCCGCTCCACCCCCACACCTTTCCCACTTCTTTTAGCGAAGGTTGCACCTTCACCTGCATTCAGCTCGCGTAATAGGCTCCCGCCTACCACCCCGTAATCCCTTTCACTAGAGAGGAGATTCTCAGCTCGCTCGCTACGTCGTCAAGCACACGTAGCGTCTTGCTATAAACGTCTGGGATGAAGAACTTGACTTCCTACCCCCAGCTCCGCGCTTCTGCGGCTGAATTTTTCGACTAAGCCGGCGGGAGGGAGCAGAGTGAAACTGCAAAAGCGCACTACACTCAACTCCCAACTCAGCTTAACGAGGTAAGTTATCGAGCACTTGGAGCGCGCTTTCTAGCTTTCACTGCAAAGACGGCTACTGCTACTACGGCTAACAGTAGCCCGAGCAACAGGTACGCGCGCGTGTAGTCCTCCCTCCAGACGGCAACCAGGCTCCTAGGCTTGTTTACGAGCACCTTCACGGTGCCTCGCTCCACGACCACGTCTCCCGGCTCCAAGCCCTCCCACCTTTCGAAGTGGTACGTCACGAGCCCCGCGTCCACGTCGGTCGCGGCAAGCTTCACCGTAGCGTAGCTCCCATCGATGTACCAGCCTTCTCCCTCCGCCGAGCTGTGCTCCGTGATCACTCTGACGTAGTGCTGAACCCTCCACCTCGCCTCCAGCTTCACCGGCTCGTTCACGGGTAGAACGATTGATGGGTTGTTCGAAAGCAGTTTTCCGTCCTTGTACCAGCCTTCGAACAAAGCTCTGCTACAGCCCCAAGTGCAGTATGCTTGCGTCACGTTACCGGAGAAGTACACCTCGGCATTCCTGATACTCAGCGTAGCCGTTGCGCCTTCATCGTACCAGCCCTCCCCGCGCACCAGGCTGCGCAGGAGCGCGCTAGGCGCTACAACCTCGACCATGTACTGCCTCGCGTAGACAGCTGTCAAGTTGGCTGGAGCATCAACGGTAAGCTCGAGCGAGGGGCTCGCCTGTGATGCAGTCCCAGTCGGCTTTTCGACCTTCCACATCCTGAACACGTAGCGAACACCGGGAAACGCTTCGACCGTTGCAGGTGCGGTAATCCTTACAGTCTCCCCAGGTGAGTACCACCCAGCTCCAGCCAGCTGCACAGGCGCGTTTGACGTCACGTTGACGGGGAATGCTGGACGCAGCGCGTAAACCACCCACCGGCAATCGTACTTGGTCTTCCCTCCCTCCTCCCGTTTAAGGCAGTCGCTACCGGCAACGTACAAGTTGAGACCGTCGGTCACCGCTAGGCCGGTGGGGAACTCGTAATCTCTTTCGGCTCCTCTTAACATGAAACTGAATATATTTTTAAGATTTTCATCGTAAATATATAATGCATGGTTAGAACGGTTATCAACGAGCTCTCCGCTGAAGAGGTAAAAGTACCCTTGAAGCGGTATCCCGCATCCAAGGGGGAAATCTGCACGGTTAATAAAATCGTATAAGTCCTCATCATCGAAGAAAGAGTAAGAAGCCTCTGCGAAAGCCCTGAAGAAGACATAGTTGAAAAAGCTGAGAAAGCGCCCAGGTTGCAGAAGCCAGCCTGGAAGAAGCCCTTCGCTGCTGGCCGCCTGCACCTCTCCAGCTTTGCTCAGTTTCAATATGTCACCGGCGGTTAGAATGTACGCTGAACCATTTTCGTCGAACGCTACGGCTAACGCTGCCTCACCACCTATTTTTAGCTCCCTTTGGAGCTCAAGCTCGCGGTTTAGGATCAGCGCGCGCCCCTCACGAGCTGCAAGCCGTTTCGACGATGCATTATAGAGCTCCCCGACAACCCAAACCTCCCTCGTAGCAGGGTTCACTCCCACACCCCAAGCCCACTCGTCCCCGCTTGAGGGGTTGTAGAGGTACCTTTTCACGAGCTTCAAGGCGAGATCTCTCTTCTCGATAACCCAAGCGGTATCGTTTCCGCGTAAACGCTTCCACCCAGCTATGTAGAGGTACTCGCCGTCTGTCGCCACCTGCATGACGGCGTAGTCCAGCTTAACCTGCCCTTTTTCGCTCAATTCAAGATTGAAAGCTGCTAGCACATTGCCTCCACCAACGTAAAGCGTATCACCAGTAACGGTGCAAGTGTAAAACTCTCCTTTACCTCTCCAAACTTTAATTAAATTTCCAGTATTTTTGTCTCTAACTTCAATCCTACCGGTCGAAGCGTTTTCAAATCCAATTACATAGATGTTGTTACCGGAAAGACAAATGCACAACGCCTTATCAATGCTGGATGAAGGATCGCTAAAAACCCTCCAGAGAACCGGCTGGGCTTGAACCAAAAAGCCGGAAGCGAGAACGACCACCGCCAATGCGGCTAGCCAATGCAGCTTCACATGCTAAATCAAAGCTTCTTTCAGTATATTAATGTTTAGCCGTCTATTAGCGCGCGACTGCCACGGCGGTTACCTCAGGAGACCCCTCAGCTTGGCCCTGAGGTCGGAGTACGCGTCTAGGAGGAGGGGGCAGTTCCTCGCGTATACGGAGTAGCTGGACTCGGGGAAAATCAAGGAGAAGTGCTCGAGAGTTTTCATCGCGCCGTCAAAATCCTGGACTCCAGCAGCCTTCCTAACCTCCTCCAAGCTCACGGAATCATCGGGCTTCTTCCCGGACAGCTTCTCCACAAGCGCTCCGAGCAGCTTCAGCGCGTCCCTGTCCGCCTTGGCTAGGTACTCGAGCGAGACCTCGATCCAGGCTCTCAGCGGGTCATTCTTCCTGAACTCCTCCTCGCTCACACCAGCCAGCCTGAGGACGAGCGACCTCTTTCCGGCGTCTGCCAGGATCCTGAGGAGCGAGCGGTAGAGGCCCGCTAAGTGGTACCCCAGAGAGGGGGCTGGGCCGTACTCTGCCCGGAGGGAGCCGTCGCTCGAGTAACTCAGGTAGAAGAGCTCCATGAGCTCCTCCTCCCTCTCCAGGAGCTCTGGGTACATCTGCATGAGAGTCTTAGCCTTCAAGGGGAGGA
>JAJHRM010000215.1 GCA_020832965.1 Thermofilum sp.
TAAACTAGGCAAGACCAAGAGCTTCATTTCATTAAGGTAATAAGGTAGATCACGATGAGATATAGCACCAAGAAAGAGAACCTTATCCTCTAAAGAAAGTTTCTTGACCATTATGCTAAGCTGATTCTTCAAGGGTCCATCACCAATAATTAATAACCTTATATTAATGTTTTTTAAAATATTCATAGCCAAAAGCAACTGTACAACTCCTTTTTGATGTGTTAGTGCACCAACATAGCCGATAATTGGTTCACGTTTTTCGAGCGGCTTTATAACTTTGAATTCATCATCGACATAGAGGGCTCCATAAGGAAAAATCTTTTGTTTAAATCTCTGAAGAAAGGTATAGTAAGTAGAAGCGATTGAAGTTTCTAAGATAAGCAAGTCAATTATTTTAAGCAGGAAGAGTTCTTTAAGTAATAGCCAATATTTTCTTGCACCTTTTAGTGTAACAGACCCAAAACCTCCAGCAAACTGTACAACTCTGTATCCAAGTAATTTGAGTAATAGAACCAAAGGAGCATTGAATCCCTTAACGAATATGATTCTATCATTATTTAAACGACTTCTAATAATTTTTTTAAGTGTAATTACAATAACTAATGAAGTGAAAACATCACGGATCAGTGATAAATGAATTTTTTGTAAAAAGGATTTATTCATCTCTATATAGATGCAGCTAGTTTGCGAATATTTAATGACTTGCTCATGAAAATAGCTCTTCCAAGCAGGACTAATATCCTCTACAAGAACGATAAGGTTCGGATAAATCTTTGATAAGATATTAACCAACTTTTGCGTATGTATAATCCTGTTAATTAAATCTATTTTACCTAAAACTAGTAGAAAGGGCATTTTGGTTATGAATTCTAGTAAATATAATTAATTTTAGTATCCAAGCAATATTTTTGTAAATAAAGGAAGCAGTTTCTTCTTTGCAAAATATTTTTCTACTATATTTCGTACTTCAAAGCCTTTTTTAGTATCATAGCATTCTATACTCTCAACAATAGCTTCAGCTATTTCACTAATAGAGAAACTCACTTTACGCAAATACCTTACAACAACACTAGGAATACCTGGTACATCCGAATGTATAATTTGTGGTACCCCTGCAGCCATAGCTTCTGTTACAACATTGCTAAGGCCGTGATGAGATGGAAGATGAATAAAAATATCGCAAGATGAATAAAGTAGTGGATACCGAGGATCCGTATATAAAAATGGGCTCATAAGTTTTATATGGTTATTGAGACCTTTACTACTAATATAGGCTCTTATTTGATTTTCCAATGGACCTTTACCTACAAGTACCAACAGAATTTTCTTGTTGCTGGCTAACTTTAAGGCTTTTTCAAAAGCCTTGACTACGCGCATGGTTCCTTTTTCAGATACAAATCTACTTACAGAAAGCAATACTTTATCGTATCCATCTATGCCAAGGATACGTTGCGCCTCATACTTATTATATGGTTTGAAACGTTCAGTATCAACCCAGTTGGGAATAAATAAAGTATTCCTAGGAGAAATTGTTTTTATATGCTCATACAAGAGAGTATTTATATTTGAGATCACAACAGCATCAAATGATTTGTAAATTTCTCGGGCAATTTTTCTCCTTAGGTACCCAGTTATGTACGTGTTAGAGCGGATACCTGCAATCTTTCTGATGTTAATCAAAAATTTTGAATTTGGTAAATATCTTGTTAGGTAAAGAGCAATATAAGATGGTGGTTCTGCTGCATATAAAATCTCTAAATTTCGGAGTCTAGCGATTTTCAATATTATTTTAGAGGCGTAAAATGAATAATGAAGAGGTTGTCTGATGAATTTCTTTATAAACGAAAAATATGGTAAGATAAGAGGCAGGTTATAACGAATTATTGTAATGTTGGTGGTCTCTTTCTCTACTAGGGGTAAATTTGGTACTGGCTTTACGTCTTCAGATCCTAATGTGTTAATTGTAATTTCATTTATTTGATTTGTGATTATTGTGACATTATGACCCATTTCTGATAAAAATAATGCTATCTCGTATAGATTTTTCTCCACACCACCAAGAACAGGTAAGTAATAAGGATGTATAAGTCCCACATTCATCGTTCTTTCCTATCGGTTATCATTTTATATTAAAAACTTAATTGTTTCTTTCTTATTATTGAAGTTTTTAGTTGCTCTTTGAGACTTCTATGTACTATTTATAGGATACACGCAGGTAAGTTTATAATCTAGATTTTGAGGACTAGGACAGCCCGAACTTAGTATTATTAGGTGCCTTGAGAGCTGATAGACGTGCTCCTCTGCAGCACCGCCTTTAACTGGTGGTACAGTTACGAGACCCGAGGATACCAGCACGACCCTCAAACCCTTGCACCACGTCCATGCAGTAGCTCCTTATAGAACAGCGGGACAGCTACTTTCACGCGCCAGCCTTCCGAAGCAGGTTCCTATAAAGTGTCTTCATCACCTTGAGCTCGAGCCCCCTTTCTCTGCTTTTGGTTCGCGAGAGCGTCTCGCTCCTGGCTATGTGCAGCACGAGGTTGTTAGGCACGTAGACGGTGTCTAACCCCTTGAGGGCGAGCTGGAGACCGAAGTACTGCTCGTTTCCGGGGGCTCTCTTGAGCAGCTTGTGCTCCGGGAACCATATGTCGTAGATGTAATTGGTTTTGAAGCTCATGTTGACTCCCCGGAAGGGTAGGGAGTAGCACGTTTTGTAGGGTATGTAGGGACCGTGCGCGACATTCAGGTTTTCTGTCAGGTACACGCCGAGCCTGTACTTCTTCAGCAGGGGGTGCGGGGGTTCTAGCCAAGGTCTTGCGAGCCACCTGTAGAGCCTCACGGTTGCCCTGTCGTCAGGCGTCGGCTTGAGCTTCAGCCCGTTAAGGTCTAAGTGTATGTCCCTGCTGCAGATCCCCGCCGCGTAGGGATAGGCGGCGTGCAGCTTGACGTATTTTTCCACCCACTTCCTCGGGGGTATCGCGTCCTCGTCCGTGAATACCACGATGTCTCCTGTCGCCTCCTTTTTCCCCATGTTGAGGGCGCGGGTGAAGTAGCCTTCCTTCTGCTCAACGACCGCGCACGGTAGGCTGAGCTTGCTGCACAGCTCTTCCACGGCTTTCGCGTCGCCCTTGACGACTATCACGACCTCGCTCGGCCTGACGCTCTGGCTTCGGAGCGCGCGCAACAGGTAATTGAGGTATACCGTCGCTAAGCTCGGCACCACGATGGAGACCCTCACGCTACTTTATCTTCGAGACTCCAAAACTCAGTAAATGTCGCCGGAGGTTTGATTGATCTAACAATTTCAGTCGGAAAGTTTATATACAGCGCGCACTTCGTATTTGGGAGTGTTGACTCTTGCTTCCAGTTTCATGTGCCTCATCGCTTACTCGCTGTAGAGTTTGTCCACGTACTGCCTAACCGTTTCGTCCCACGTCGGTATCTTCGCCTCTTTCAGCAACCAGAGCCCGTTCCCAATCTCTTCCCCCTGGGCTTCAAGCGTCTCCTTTATCGTTGCTGAGGCGATCGCCGGCACGCCCATGGCCAGCGCCTCCGCCGTGAAGATGCTGAAGGCTTCGTGCGCGCTGGGGTTTACCGCGTACCTCGCTTGGGCGAGGAGGTCGAGGTACTTGTGCCTGGGCTGCGGCGGCAGGAACTCCGTGTTCCCGTACCTTTCGGCGTACCTCATCAGCTTCTCCTTGTGGGGGCCTTCGCCGACGATCAGCAGCTTCAGCCCCATCTTCTTCGCGAGCTCTGCGGCGAGCTCCAGCCTCTTGTACTTCTCTATTCTCCCGGCGTACATCATGTAGTCGCTTCCCTGGCCGCGCCACCTGCGCTCCATCACGTCCTCCTCCACGCCGTGGGGGATCACGACCAGCTTTCCCGCCGCGCTGGGGTAGTGGCTTTGCACGAGCTCCGCTTCCTTGCGGCTTACGGCGTGCACCTTGTCCGCGGTTTCCACGCACTCCGCGACGACCCTCCTCCAGGGTATCCACAGGAGCTTTCGGATTGCGGTGTGGCCGGTGCCGTGGTAGTGCAGGGTGACGACGAGCTTGGTGTCCGGCGCCGCCTTTTTCGCGTGCAGCGCGGAGAGCACGGTGAGCACGGTGTGCGCGCTGTGCGCGTGGACGACGTCCGCCTCCCTCGCCAGCTCCGCCAGCAGCTTCTCGAGCTCGCGCCTCCTCCTGGGCAGGTGGTAGGCGCCGCCGGGGCTCCAGGTGGGCCACCTCACGACCCTCACTCCGTTGATTTCCTCCTCGCGCGGCTCCTCCGCCTCGGGCTCGCCCGCTAGGACCGTCACCTCGTGCGCCTTGGCGAGCCTCTCGGCGACGGACTTGACGACGTACTCGACTCCGCCGATGCGCGGTGGGTAGGCCGGCGCGATGTACACTATCTTCACAGTCGCTCCCGGGTGGTTTGCACTATCACTTGCCCGAACCTCTTGGCGCTCTCCAGCCACGTCCGCTTCAGCAGGAGGGGCGCCGCCCGCGCCACCCTCTCGGCTCGCTCTTTCTGCGTCAGCGGCTCCGCTTCCAGGATCACTTTCTCGTAGTCTTCGCTGCTCTCGACTAACCTCACGTCTAGCGCTTTGCTGTGCGTCACCGCTTCGGGTATGGGCGTGGAGACCACCGTGTCGCCCTGCGACGCGTACTCCCACATTTTGTTGGGGGC
>JAJHRM010000217.1 GCA_020832965.1 Thermofilum sp.
CAGGGAGCACTTCACGATATTCTACGACTTCAGAGCTGGAAAGTTCTTCGTCGAAGACCGCTCGAGCACCAACGGGACGCTCCTTAACGGAACCAACATCAGGGGGAGAGGCCCGATCGAGCTTAAAGAAGGCGATACGATCTCGCCAGCAGGAGTGCTCAACCTAACTTTCAAGATCGGAAGCTAACAGAAAGCTTGAAAACTTATTTATCTCGCTAACAACCACGGAGCCCGATAGCAGTTAGCCTTTAGCCTGAATCTTTTTCTTCAGCTCATTAATCTTCGCCGTATACTCTCCCTTCAACATCTGATAAGCTTCTTCAGAAATCTGACCTAAACTCCTAAACTCCTCGAGCTTCGCCAGGTACTCTTCATATTTTTTCAACTCCCCCTCCAGCGAAGCTCCTACCGGAGTTACCTCATTCTTGACTTGAACGGCTTCAGAAGAAGTTCTAGGTTGCGATGGCTGCTCCACAGGCTGCTCCGTACCCCCCCTCGTCGAAAGGTAAACAGATACAGTGATCAATAACACAGCTAGTGGCAGGCAAAAGTCCCAGGAAATTTCCACGAGATCATACCATGGCGACACCTCTTGTATCGCCCATACGCGCCAACCGCTCACGTAGCGATATAAAAACCACAGCCCCGATATAAAGGCCATAAACGCAAGGATTACAGCGATAAAACCCAACACTCTAGCTGGAGTCCTGGCCATCCTCCCATCGTATCAACCAATACTTAAAAAGGTTTGCTCACCGGATGAGCGCCACACACCGAGCTCTTAAGGCGGTAGCTCGCTAACTAAAACATATAGTGCGCGCTGGTAGAGACGCGCGTGTGCTTTCGCGCACAGGCGCGTTAAGAAATCTGAATGAGGAAGCTATTTATACCGGCTAATTAATGAAAAGATATGGCGCGACTCGCGTTTCTCACCGCTATAGCCGTCGCGCTGCTTTCGTTCTGCGCTATAGCTCAACCTTCAATCAAGGTTTCGCTGGAGCCGCGTACGTTCACCGCGAGCGAGGGAGAGAAGGTTGAGGTGAAGCTGGTGATCGTCTCCGGCTCCCAGCTCGCCTACGCTGGAGAATTCAACGTATCCTACCCCTCCAGCATGGCTAAAGTTTCCGTAGAGAGCGGGAAGAACTGGACAGTCACTTGGAAACCGAGCGTGCAGCGCTACGTCTTCTACAGGGTTCCCGAGACGATCGTCAGCGACCCTTCTACCCTAGCGGTATTGACCGTTGAGGTTCAGCCTGGAGCCACAAGCTTCACCATAAATCTCACGCTATTCAAAGCCGCAGACGCGTCAGGCAATGACCTCTCCATCACCTTCGAGAACCAGGTAGTCAACGTGACAGTGATGGGGCGAGGCGGAGGGGGCGGCGGAGGCGGGGAAGAGCAGGTTAGCGGGGTTGGAGGCGGTAGAGCGGGAGGAATCGATTGGAGGATGATCTCGATAGCGGCGGCTACGATAGCGGTTGCCGCTGTAGCGGTCGTCGCCGTATACTACGTTTACGCGCAACCTGCCGTCTACCTCCTCATCGACGGACAGGCGCTCCGCCTGCGCGGCTCGAGGATCGTGATAGGTAGGGAGGACCTCGCCGGCATCCTACCGCCCGAGAAGCTCGCCTACGTCACAAGGAGAGCGAAAGGAGGACAGTTCCAGATAATCCGATACGGCAACGCCTTCTACATTCAAGATCCGGGCAGCACGAACGGCACCTACGTGAACGGAGTGGACATAAGGGGGAGGGGCTGGGTTCAGCTGAGGAGCGGTGACGTAATTTCGGTGCCAAACGCTTTTCAAGCGATGTTCCGAGCAGGGTAATAAAAAATGAGAGGAATGATGCAAGATTAAATGCTTACAACGCGTAGCGCATAGAGTTCTCTCGGCAAAGTTGCACTCATTGTACTAGCTCTCGAGACTCGTACATCTCACTCCAACGTTGAGATGAAAAGATGATGTTGTTTCATTGAACAATAAGTATTGTTAGAAAAGTTAAACATTCTCATGTTCTCTCCCCATAATTTGATATAAGAATAGCAAGATCTTTATAATCTATTTCACCATCATTATTTAGATCCGCATCCTCAGAGTACATAGTATCGCCTTTTTTGGCCCCATATCTCGATATCAGAATAGCTAAGTCTCTATAGTCGGTAATGCCGTCTCCGTTGATGTCTCCTAAGCGCGCGCGCTTAATAGCGAACGAGCAGTACACCGGCCCGAACTGCTCGTCTCCAATAAGGACAACAGCGGTTGCCCTGTAGTTTCCGCGCGCGCTGCGCTACCATAGGAGCTCACGCAAAAAATATAGGGATTAAATGAAGCTAACATCCATGCTTAAGCGCGAGCACGCGCTTGTTCATGGGCAAGTAACATATGCTATGTCTTTTTGCAAGGTTTTTGTAATTCTTTTTAAAATTGTTATAATTTCTTCTATTTTCTTAATTGTTCTTTCTACTCCTATAGTTAAGGCTGAAGAATCGAAAGTATGGACAGATAAAACTGTGTATCACATCGGAGAGACCATCAACATACATGTAAACTTAACAGCACCAATGGCGTATTGGCTGATTGTACACAGTCCTGATGGCTCAGAATCGAGGTACGATCTCCCTCTGTGGATTAATGTCTCCTACGGCCAAGTTGTAGCGACACTTGAAGCTAAACACCCAGTCGGGCAATATAAAGTTGAACTCTGGGGTGCAACATTCGATCCTGGAGCTTCTCCAGTGCTTTGCGCATATTACTATTTCGAGATCAGAGAGGCTTCCTCGGGAACCTATGCTATTACCTTCCTTACAGAACCACCCGATACTGGCACCATAACTTTTGCCAGAACCAACTATTCTAATGGTCAAAGTGGTGTGTATTCGCCTGGTACCTACCAAATTGAGACAAATATCCCGCAAGGATATGTATTTTATAGATGGATTACAAGCGGAGGAGTATCTGTTGCGGACCCTGCGTTGCAGCAGACAACGGCCAGTATAACAGGGAATGGTTCTATTATAGCCCTCTTTATGTGGTTTGTTAAACTTAAAGGAACTGTGATCAGTCACAGGCAATCATGGCTGAAATACTTTGGTGAGTACCCCGCTGTAGAGGTTAAAGTGGAGGAGGTACTATTAGATACAAGCAATAGACTGAAGGCTGGTGAAGTTATCGAGGTTTACAGAGAAACTCCATTCACGGAAATAAATGATGGCGATCACGTTGAGGTGTACGGGCTGGGGTTCTGGATCGGCTCTCCTGCAGGGGGACCATACGTTGAACATGGTGTCATTATAAAGTGGTCTGATCACTATGTTAAAAGGATAGAAGAGGAGCTTGAAATGAACGTTAAGTTTAAGGGAACAATTCTTAGTTTTTCACCGGACTATGTTGATTGGAAGATAAAAATCGAAGAAATACTTTGGGATCCAGGTGGCAAACTGAAGGTTGGTGAAGAAGTACCTGTTGCGGCACACAACGATAGCTATCCAAATTCGGGTAAACCTTGGGTTATCGGGGAGCTTAATATCGGTGATAAAGTTGAAATTTATGGTGAATACTTCAGTGAACCTTCTTCTTATGTTTGGGTTCATAAAAATTACCATTATATTAAGAAAATAAGCGGAAAGCTGAATATAGATGTCTGGACCAATAGGGGAGGGAAGGATGTAGGGAACCTTAACGGCGGTATCTACAGTATTGATGAGGACGCATCTTTCTACTGTAATGTAGAAGGTGACGCGAGCTTCCTAAAGGTGTGGGTGGAAAGTCCTGACGGGAGCGTCACAATCCTTTTTGAGAATTTCAACGTAAAAGCGGGGACGTACGAGTTTAAAGAGCTGATAAAAGGTCCTTCTGGCGAGTGGAAGCTTAAAGCTGTAGCGTGCCCAGCTGGTCAGAGTTGCCCGAGCGAGGATAAGCTATCCAAAGATGAGACAAGGTACTACGTTAGAAGAGCTGGTGAACCTAGGTGTGCTGTGCTAGTAACCTTAAAACCCGATACACCCACTATCGATGAGGAAGTTGAGTTTACGTTGTTAATAAACTGCGAGAATGATAGCGAAGTCAAAAATATAGGTTTATACGTCGATGGAGCCTTAGCGAAGAAATGGCAGGGTACCGGAGCCTTCACCTTCTCAAAAAAGTACAACGCAGGTATACACACGTACCATTTAGCCATCGTCGATGCGAATGGTCAAGAGTTTAGGGTGCCAGCCACAGGAGAGTATAGCTTCAACGTACTGATCGCAGAGGGAGTTGCAGGTCCGCCGACCCTATGGATAGCACCTTTTGAAATTGTAGTCGAGTATGAGGGTAAGAGCTATAGAGCCTTTTACGCGATAAATATCTCCGCCTCAGACATACCTCCTGACCCAAATAAAGATAGAACAGCTTTCTACACGTGGATGTACACAAAGCGTAACTGGTACGTCCTAGATTCGAGCAACCAAGTAGTTACAGATGAAGACGTATACGTTAAAATCGCAATAGCTGCTGAAACGGCTTTCAATATCCTTGGCAAAAATCCGGACTATTTGCGAGAGAGAGCGTATTTCTTCAGAGATATGAAATTTTACGGAACAGTAGCAACTATTTTAAAGAAGATAGGGGAGCATTTGGCAGGATACATACCGAAAGCGGCCTT
>JAJHRM010000216.1 GCA_020832965.1 Thermofilum sp.
TCAGGGCTGTCTACAGGAAGATCCACCTGTTCGACGCCTATGGCTACCGGGAATCCGAGGTCTTCGCAGGGGGCAATGAACTCGCTGTTGCGAGCTTCAGGGGCTTCACAGCGGGGCTGGCAGTATGCTTCGACCTGAGGTTCCCAGAGCTCTTCAGGGCAATGTTCCTCAGGGGGGTGAACTTATTCATCGTGCCCTCAGCCTGGTACAAGGGTCCACACAAGGTAGACCAGTGGAAATCACTCACAGTTGCAAGAGCACATGAAAACGTAAGCTTCCTCGTAGCAGTAGACCAGACAGGGGACCACTTTGCAGGCCACAGCCTCGTCGCCACACCGATGGGTCACATTCTAGTTGACCTCGGCGAAACAGAGAGAAGCCTCCTAATAGACATTGATCCAATAGAAGTAAGCCAGGCTAGGGAAAAAATACCCATTGACAAGCTTCTTAGACTCGACTTGTATAGATTATGGATTCAAGAAGGAAAGTAATATATATGTGGAAAAATGAAGCTTTGAGAAGATTATATTTTAGATGATAATGATTATGCTTGAACTGCAATCTGAAAGATGCTCCCAATCTTTGTCTCTTCTAATGATTTCCAGTTTTCTCTTTTTAGCAACAACGGCATTAAAAGCATCTCTTGGGTCAATGTTCTTAGTAAAAATGAGCTTTGCAACTTTTCATAGTTGGCGCGCGCATAAAAAGCAAAGAGTTATATGTGTCCTGGTTCTATACGGGTTAATCCCGGCACTCTTTCGTAAGCTTTATCAAATGAGATAATCATTTTATTCAAGTTAAGCGCTGATGAGAGTCAAAGAAGGAAAGTTTGAAATTTTTCCTTATATATACGCTGGCAACTAACGCAGCGAGATCCTGTCTTCAATTTATAAAATATCTTCTTAGCAACTTGATGGTTGGGATCTTGTTTGTTCAAATAGGCGAATATAATGTCGTTTTCCATTAGGGGCATTTAACTCAACTCTCCAGTTGCTTCCTTTTCGGCAACCAATTCAGCTTGCTTTCTCAGCTCTTTAAATGGCTTATTGATACTAAGAGTACCCTCAAGCGCTGCAAATGGATCTGAGGGGAGTGGAATTATCTTAAGATGGTCTCCAGCATTTATAATAAGAACCTTTTTCCCAATACCTAGTGATTCTCTTACCTTTTTTGGCAAGGTTATCCTACCTTTCTTATCCACTTCAACGATACTCATTATTCTCACTCCATATTTATTTAAATAAAAGTGGGATTTAAAAATTTACTATGTATCAAGTGGGACAAAATTAGGGTTTAAAATCGGAGACTTGCGCGCGCGCAAACTTTTAGAAAAGCATCCTGATGGCTTTAGGGACATCTGCTATATTTTTAACGATAGCTATTCTGAGAGGCCTGTTTATATATGCATCTCTCTGGTTGCTGTCTATGAGTATTCCTCCAATCCCGCTAGCGATTGCACCTGCAAGGTCCTCGGCTGGGCTATCGCCAACATGGTATGCTTCGGAAGGCTTGCTCCCGGTAAGGGTTAAAACGTCCCTAAATATGCGTGGGCCAGGTTTGAGGCAGCGAACCTCGTCCGCGTAGACCTGCACCTTGAAAAATCTCGACAATCCTGCCTTGTCTACTAGTATCCTCGTAACGTAGCCGGGCCAGAAGATCACGTTGCTTGCCAAGGCGAGCGTGAACCCATCCTTGTCAAGGGTCTCAACTGTCTCTAGGCTGCCGGGGATGAGTAGGTCCTCTCCTTTAACCTTGTTAACAGCGAGCGCGAATGCCGCGTAGATATCGTACCTAGAAATTCCCGGAGAGCCTCCCGAAAGAGCAATCCCTATAGAGCTCTCAACAATGCTCTCCTCGTCGATTAGTCCAAGCTTCCTGGCTCTCTTCACCTCCTCATAGCCACGCCTTATAAAGCCATAAGCCTCCTCTACACTTATACCTTTAAGCCAGCTTAGTGACTCAGCGGCAGCCCTGTAAAAGGGATCAATATAGAGCAGTGTTCCCCACACATCAAAGGACACCAGTGGCACAAAGTTTTACCCCCTTTAGCCTAAATAAAGGTATCCTCCCAATTTCAGCAGGCATAATCTTACAGTTCCATAAAATTCTTTAGCCTCTTCGCAATCAGATGATGGGGAAGCTATAGGTAGGTGCGGCTACTTGAAGTATCGGGAAAGTAGCCTCGAAAAATCAGACAAGTTTTCTGAGGTTGCACATTCCTTGGAGGAAGCTTCAAGGAGGATTGGAGTATCACCAATTAAACGAGAGGACGGAATAGTTCTATCGGCATTGTCTTACTACATTGGAAGCCTTGGAGGAAGAGTATTTATAGATGCCGGGGCAGGAATAGGCTATTCCACCCTATGGATACTACATGGGCTCTCCAGCCTAGCTCCTAGAGGAAAACTCGTTTTGTATGCTGTCGAGAGAGATCCCTTGAGACGCAAAATCCTGGAAGAGAATATAGAAAAGGTGAGGAAGGAAATCATCGAGGAGAGCTCACAGATTGAGATAAGAGCAGTAAACGAAGATGCCGTAGATTTCCTAGAAAAAGTGGAGCCTCAAATCGACATGGTCTTTGTAGACATCGAGAAAAGGCAATATAAAGAAGTTCTCAGAATCCTACCTGGGAAGCTGAGCAAAATAGGCATAGGAATATTCCACAATGTATTGGTGCCTGGACTTGACGGCGACACTAAAGAATTTTTAGAACAACAGGAGCAACTCAGCTATCACCTAGCTCCAACATCTCTAGGTCTCCTAGTGGTGAAGAGGCTTAACTGAAAAATCTCATGCAAATCATCTAACCAAAAGGCGTCTCGTGTCTTGCGAGTGGCTCAAGCTATGAAGTGTTTAGAGAAATCTAGGAAGACCATAAATATAACTACAACACCTAACTCTGCATGAATATGCAAGAATACGCTGTTGCGACGAGGAATCTAACAAAAATATATAGCACTGGGAGTATAGGGGTTAAGTCGTTAAATCTACAGGTAAAACCTGGAGAAATATATGGCTTGATTGGACCCAACGGTAGTGGCAAGACAACAACACTCAGAATAATAGCTACACTATTGAAGCCTACATCTGGAGAAGTGCATGTATTCGGGATAGATGTCGTTAGGAATCCACTTGAAGCACGTAAACATATGAATTATTTGCCTGAAGAAGCGGGAGCTTATAGGGATCTCACGGGACTAGATTTTTTACGTTTCATGCTTTCTTTAAGGTTTAATGGTAGGAGACTTGAAGAGGCAATTAGCGAGGCGGTAGAAATAGCCGATCTCGGAGAAGACAAAAAGAAGCCAATAAGAGGCTACAGTAAAGGCATGAAAAGAATAATAGCTCTAGGTGCGGTTCTTGCTTCTCGAGCCAGGCTACTCATCCTTGATGAACCAACAAGTGGATTAGACGTGGAGAATAGTATTTACATAAGAGATAGGATCAGAAAATACAACAAGGAAATCGGTACAACTGTCCTATTAAGTAGCCACAACATGTTAGAGGTGGAATACCTGTGTGACAGGGTTGGAATATTGTACAGGGGAAACTTGTTAGCGGAGGGAACAGTCGAAGAACTAAAGAACAAGTTTGCTGGTCGAAACCTTGAAGAAGTTTTCCTAAAGATTAAGGGTGCGTTGTATGACACTAAGACCTCTAATTGAACGTGAAGTAAAGGCAATACTTAAAAACCCAGCATTTATCCTAAGCCTTCTTCTGATTCTCGTTTTGTACAATGCTATAGGGCAGATAACTTCAAGTGCCATAAAAACGGCAAATGAAACACTGAGTATCAATGAGGTAGGAATAATATTAAAGGATCCTTCTGATTTTGCCAAGAGAATAATACACTTAGCCAACCAAACAGCTGGCAATAGGCTACACATCGTGGAAAACATAGATTTCGGTCTGAACACCTACGGAATGGTTCTCATTATACCCGAGGACTTCACATCTAGTGTTAGAGACACAAGTAAATACGTTCAGCTAGAGGCCTACACAAAGGTGGAAACTCTCTCCCCAATGCAGGGTTCTACGAAGCTGAGCTTTGTAAACCTGCTAGGAGAACTTATCAGAAAAGCTATAGTGATCAGTGTGGCAACAGAGCAAAGAGTGGATCCTACTTTGGTTACAAAGCCTGTTATTGTGGAGTCTCGTGTAAGACTATATGAAAAACTAATGAATATAGAAGAATTTTCAACAATTTCTCAATTTACAAATCTAGTAGTTTTACTGATCGCAGTGATCATAGGTGTTAACTCGGTAAATGCAGCGCAATTTGTAGCAACAGAGAAGGTGGAAAAAGCCTTCGAAATGTTATTAGCACAGCCTACTCCAAGGAGGAACATTGTTATAGCAAAAATAATTGGTTCCACATTTGCTTCACTACTTATTGGCGCCGTATACTTTTTTGGTCTAAGTTCTATGCTCTCTGGAATTTTTCCATCATCAACAGTCGCAGAAGTACTCTACAGCAAACTCGGGACGGGAGGAATATACATGTCTCTTCTATCGATTGTCCTGGGTCTTATAAGCTCCGGGGCTTTGGGTGTTCTAATAGGTTCAATAGTTTCAGACGAGAGGATTGCCAGTACGCTTGCGTTCCCCATCATGCTCGTAAGCATGGGAGCCGCTTTTGCCTT
>JAJHRM010000218.1 GCA_020832965.1 Thermofilum sp.
TCGGAGAAACAGCGTATCGCGCTGGCGAAGCGAGCTGGGCGGTTTTCGGCATATGCTGAGGGATCTGCGACTGATGCTCCGTGTGGCTGGGAGTCGCGGGATGGCTAAAGTGCGCTTAGACACCGTATAAAGTAAAAGCTAAAGAGCTTTTGAAAGGGAGAGATTCCAGCATGGCTTTGAAGGCTTTCAGGACGGAGGTTAGGTTTGATTGGGGGTGTGCTCGTCCACTTCGTGTTCGGGCTCCTCTCGGGGTGGCTGAGCCCCTGGCAGTCGGCAGTCGCGGCGGCCGTCCTCCTCTTCAAGCAGGCAGTCGACCGCGCGCTCCTGCGACCTCTCAAAAACCACACGGCTCTACCCTCCCGCCGAAACCTCTCGGCAAGAGGATACATGTTCCCGACAAAACATATCAGCTCCCTCCCCACGGGCACCTCGGCGCCTGGCTCCACGTCGCCCAAGTAATACTGCGAAACAGCGTTAGCCATAGCCAGCCCCAGCACTCTATTCAGCGTGTTCAAATCCAGCAGCATCTCCACAACCTCCTCGAGCCGCGGCTCCCTAACCTCGCCACCCATATTGTGAAGATTCTCCCGCGGAACATGTGCAAAACCCATAGCCCTCCCAAGCGGCCCCTCCACGACAACATAGCCACCGGAAAACACAGGCAGTAATCAACAATCCTCAGCCCATCCACCCGTTGAGCGACCCACTCGCCAATCCGCCTAACAAGCACATTGCCGTAGGAAAGCACTCATATTTTTTATTTTTTATTTTTTATTTTTTACCTCCATAACGCGCGCCAGCCCCTCACTAACACCAAAGACACACCCTACGCAAAAACCTATACACTTGACACCCATCCATATCTTCATGAAGAACTTATCCACGCCATATGACAACATGCATCCCAAGCCAACTCGTCTTAGCTTGCTTTAAAGCTCCACCTCTTCAAAAATTCCAGTAAGGCGATGGAACCTGTAAACATTTCTCACCACTACCTGAAAATCTAAGTCCCCCAACTCTAGGCAAAGACCCTTTCCACGTAGCTTGCTTGATCCTAGGAGAGGGAGGAGCAATCAATACACATGTACCAGGAAAAACCTATACTAGGGACTTTTACAGTAAAAAAATAGGTGGCAAGGTATTAAGGCGAAGCAGGTTCTACGAGAAGTTAGGCTTCCAAGAGCTTTATCTTATTCAAGAGATAGCGCGCTATGGGGAAAGGGGTGCGGAAATTCCTTGATGATATCTCCTCCGGGCGCCCCGTGTCTCCTTTCATTAAGAAAGTTAAACTGCGATGTGCATAAAAGTTTCTCTACGGGTAACATATACGCGCGCCAGCCCCTTAGCCCTGCGAGCATCTTAAATTAGGTAAATCCTCTATGAATCTCGTATGAATTATAGAAATAATTACTTAATCGGAATCTCGTTAATTAAGATATCGTTTTGTGTTAAAATTGTCGATTCTCCTGTATAAGGTTTTGTCTTCGTGACTATAATTACGTTTTTGTCACCTACACTTTCCATGAGATAATTGAGAACCTCCCGTGCTCTTGTATCGTCTATGAATTCTATTAAGGTGTCAACAACATAAAATGGAAACTCCTCAGCAATATGCTCTTTTAGGGCGTAGGTTATGGCTATCACAAAAATCGCTTTCTCGGCATCCGATAGCTCAGCAAGCGTTGTCGGAATGCCGCCGCTTCTTATGAGCTTTAATTCAAAATCACTAGAAAGTATAGGGGATTCCAATTCGGCTAACTTCAAAAGCTTAAAGTGTCTAAGTATTACTTCATTTATCCTATTCACAGCTAAACTCTTAATCTCGCTTAATCTAATTCTGAAATATTCCTCTAATAAATTGACTTTTTCAACATTATTTTGCTCAAATAGAACATCCTTATGCATTTCTTCCAGTTGTTTGAGCCTGCCATGCAATCTATCACGCCTTTCCATTAGATGATGCTCTTGAATTTGTAACCTTTTATATTCATCTACTAATGTAGATACTTCTGGATACTCCTTCTCGAACATTTCTAACCTTTTAAGTAATATTTCTCGTTCCTCTTCTAATTGCTTTATTACATTTTCCAAATCTTTTAATTTTCGCTTTAATGAAGTGATTTCATTTTCTATATTATTTTTATTTTGCTCAAGTTCAGAAATTTTTGATGAAATTTCACTAAGCTCTTTTCTCACATTTTTAAGTCTTTCTTCACCGGATTGTTTAAGTTCATCTATTCTCTTTTGTCTCCTTTCAATCTCCAATAATATGTCATTGATTTTATCTCGCAGTTCACTAATTTGACTTTCTAATTCAATTATTTTAGTTTCCAATAGTTTTCTGTCAATAGGCGCACCACAGTAGGGGCAAGTAGCGTATTCGATAACCTGCTTTCTACGCTCAAGGATCCCTTTCTTATCCGATAATTCTCTTAAAAGGGTATCTTTTTCCATTTCTAGATGTTTTATCTCTAAACTTAATTTTTCAATTTCTCGCCTATACTCAATTAAATTTCTTTCTATAGATTCTATTTCTTCTAATAACTTATTACGTTTTTCCACAAAAAACTTAAAATCTGCCTCTATCTTTTTTAAATCTATATCTCGAAGTGCGATAGCATTTTTAATTTCAATTTCATTTTTCCTATATACGCTTAGCTGCTCTTCGATCTCTTTCTGTTTTTGTCTTATGTTTTCAATCTCCTTTCTTACTGGTTCTATTTCCGGTCTACTGAGTATCTCGTTTAGCCTCTTTCTTACAGCTTCTAGATTCATTTCTGTCTCTTTTAATTCCTTTTCTATTTCTTCCTTTCTACTTTCGTATTCTCGCCTTTTTATTTGGTATCTGTATTCATACTCACTTCTAAGCCCACTTATGATTGTTAAAATAGTTTCCAAATAATTTAATCCTGAAATTTCTTTTAAAATTTGCTTAACACGTTCTTCATCTCCACTGTATATAGCGTTCACTAATTCATTCTCCAAATCAACGAATGCTACTTTCCTTACTATACCATTGTCTGAGAGAGGTTTACCAATAGCCTCCACCATCCCGTCAGCTCTTCTTCTCAGCTTAATAATGACTTCATTGTTATCAACCAATAATTTTACAAAACCTTCGTTTTCGTAATCATTAAGAAATCTTTTCAGCTCTTCTGGCATAAATGCAATTATGCTTGCTACTTTAAGACCAGCTATTAAGCTCGACTTTCCGCTAGCATTCGGTGCATATATCACATTTAAACCTTTAGCCATCTCGAAAGCATATCTTCCTCTGAAAGCTCCTATATTTTCAAGCTCAATGAGTATTTTATTCATATTTTCCACCTTCAATTGCTTTTTTCAAATAGTTTGATACTTCTACCATCGAAGCGCCTTTTCTTAGATTTGCAATTAAGTCCTTCTCTAATTTAATAGGATTTATGCCTTTATGCTCCAATTTCTCTATTATTTCTTTTTTCCTTTCACTCATGTGCTAACCCCCACCCCTGCATTAACCCCCATCTTCTTAGCTCCTCTTTAATAATTTTATCGTACCCGGACTTCCACTCCGCGTCCATCGATAGCTCCATAACTTTACTGGGAATGTCCATATAAGTGACCTCCTTAATCATGTAAAGCTTACCGGAACCTTCGCGAAGAATTTTCAAAGCAAGCCACCAACCTTTCGGAGAATTTTCAATAAGGATTATAATAGAGCCTGTTTTTCTTGATTTAACCATATCTTTTATTACATCTTTGTATTCATTGCTTTTCATGAGAATACGAAGCTTACGGTATACGTAGTTTGGTAAATTTATCGATATCAAAAGCATAGACATCACATATGGTTCATATTTCATACTTTTTAATTAGCCATTCTATATATTTCTGTGTTACTATCCTATTCACATCCCTGAAAGTTCTAGTATTAAGTAACACAAAATTTTTTACTTCCTCTATAATGTTGTGGTCATTTACTTGCAAACTCATTAATTTACTTTCTGCTGCTTTTAAAAGTACTTCTTTTTCTGGTAAAGGAAACAATTTTGTTACAAAACGATCTTTTAGAGCTTCGTCTAGCAAATCTATACGATTAGTTGTAAGAATAACAAAAAGTTTTGAAGTATCCATAGCATCAATTTCATGGAAGAATACATTAAGTTGAGCTATATACCATGTATCTAATTTTGAGCCATAACTTCTTGTAAGGAAAAGACCTTCAGCGTCATCAAATATTATCAAAACGCCAGCGTCATGTTTTCTTTTCTTAATTTCTTCAGCATTTTCATAAGCTTTTTTAAAAACATTTCTAATTTCCTTTTCTGTTTCACCGTACCGCCATGAAGCTAAATCCGCACAATCCCTGAATATAACTGTTTCAAGCATATACTTTTTACGAAGTTCTAAAAGTCCTAGAATTTCTGCTACTTTAAAGGCTGTCCATGTTTTACCTGTACCTGGCTCACCATAGAATATGTAACCCTTAATTCCATCTTTAATTCCATACTTCCATTGATGCTTGATTACAACTGCAACTTCATTAGCAAGCTTATTGTGCCATTCACCTACAAAGACCGGTACTTCTCCTGGTATTCTCGGGTCAAGCGACTTATATGTAGCACTCACGCCGCATACCCTTCTTAGCTCTCCCTCTGG
>JAJHRM010000220.1 GCA_020832965.1 Thermofilum sp.
GCCGGGTTGAAGGTGCCGATCAGCTTCTGGGGCGTGAGGTCGGCGCTCCCCTCGACCAGGAAGAAGGGGACGCCCGCCTCCTCAGCTATCGCGCGCAGTAGCGTCGACTTGGACGTGCCGGGCGGCCCCTGCAGCAGCACGTTCCTACCAGCCGCTAGCGCCGCCAGAACCGCCCTCGCCTCACGCTCCCTACCCACGAGCCTCCTCAGCACCCTCTCGAGCAGCTGGGGGTTAGCGTACGGGTTGCCCGAACTCAAGCAGGCCCCTCGGGTCAGTTGGCGGCAATGGGAGATAAAACTTTACACATGTGCTACAAGGGATCTTTGAGGAGTTTACGCAGCAAGCCTTTCGTTCCTGCGAGCTCCTTCAAGGGAGGTATGTGCTCGAGCATCTCCTCGGTGACAAGGGCCCAGTTAATACCTTTTGGTTTCCTTACTTTCCGTTCGGTATAAATAACTCTTGTCGGCGTGACGATGATATCGGCGATCGTATCGTGAGATTCGAACGGTAGCTCGACGTCGAGAACTTGGACGTCGTGCGCGATGACTATAACCGGGGTCTCATCGTCGACCACGCCGATTTCGGAGAGCATACCCCATTCGAGGTCGAAGAACCCTTCACCTTTTCCAAATCTGATCCCATCCTTATTAACTACCGATACCCCTGTAAAAACCAAATCTATCTTACCCATAGAAGCTATATCTTTAAGAGAAACTTTCTTACCAAACCTCTCAGCTCCGTCGAGCGATGCGGCGAAATCTTCCTTCCCTTGCGGTACAAGCTGCCTGTTAAGTAGGATGAATCCTCTTCTTATGCCGTATGTCGGCATTATGAACTCTTTTCCATCAATGATCGCCTGCTCTCTAAGCTTCTCCATGCAGTTATCCGGGGTGATAAAGAGAAGTTTGGCCTTCTGGTAAATCTCCATCTCGCGTACTTTTTGTACGCAAAGCTCGCTGCCTTCGAAGTCTGGTATGAAGTGAGCGAAATCGAAGTGAAACCTCGAGTCTGGCCTCGCAACCTCTCTCAGCCTTTCCCAAACGGTTTTCCTGAAATGCTCCTTAGCTGCGCCCACACACCATCACCTCATCGACCTTAAGCGCGGGATGCCCTACCAGCTCCTTCATAAGCCTTGCCACAGGAGGCGGTTCGAGACCTATGCTTATCAGCATCTCCAGATGTTTTTCGAAAACCTCCCTAGTAGGCCCCACCGCTACCAATTTACCTTCGTTTAGCACAGCCGTCCGCTCAGCGTACTCGCAGACTAAGCGCAGATCGTGCGTTATCACGATTACCGTGATGCCGGATCTGTTCAACTGAGCTAGAAGCTCGGCGATCCTCCTAGAGTTGCGCTCATCTTGCCCCGTCGTAGGCTCATCCACTATCAGCAACTGAGGCTTTACCGCTAGCACGGAGGCGAGCGCCAACCTTTGCCTCTCGCCTTTACTAAGGAAAAAGGGTGGAACTTCCTCGAGACCTTTCAATCCTACAGCGGTAAGCGCCCATTCAACTCTTTCCTTAACCTCCTTTTCATTTAAGCCCATCTGCCTGAGAGGGAAAGCCACTTCTTCGTAAACCGTGTCGCATATCAGCTGGTAATCCGAGTTTTGAAAGACGTAACCCACTTTGGCCGCCAATTGAGATGGAGAGACATTTTTAGTATCGATACCCATTACTTCTACCCTTCCGCTAGTCGGTTTCAGTAGAGCAACAATAAGCTTAGCCATGGTTGTTTTACCGGAACCGTTAGGGCCTATTACAGCCAAGAACTCACCTTTCCATACATCTAAATTCAAATCCTTGAGTGCAACGGTACCATCTTCGTAAATGTATGTTACATCTACTAATCTAGCGATTCTTTCGTTTCTCGGTTTTTCTTTTGCACCATCTCTCACGCAAAGCCTTCCTCTTAGCGGCGCAAGAATTGTTAGGACTTCTTCGGTAGTGAGCGGCAGGCTTCCGTCAGTTACACCTAACTTAGCCGCCAATTCAGCCGGTTGAGGAACCCTTATGCCGACCGATTTTAGGAAATCAATTTGGGAAAACACTGTACGGGGATCTCCGCACGCCGCTATCCTGCCGTCGCTGAGCACAACAACGCGGTCGACGAATCTCACTAAATCATCGGTGTTGTGATCGACGATTACTGCTGTTACATCGTACTCTTCGCGAAGCCTGCTAACCACGCTAAGCACTTCCCTTTTACCGAGCGGGTCCAGCTCCGACGTAGCCTCGTCTAGAATAAGCAGCCGGGGTCGCTTAGCCAGTGCAGCCGCTATCGCGACCCTTTGCTTCTGCCCCCCACTCAGCTCGTGAGGGTGCTTCCACTCGCACCCTTTCATTCCGACGAACTCAAGCGCTTCGGTAGCTCTCTCGAAAATCTCCTCCCTGCTTAAACCGAGGTTTTCTAAGGCGAATGCTACTTCGTCGAAAACCTTCATCGTGACGAACTGGGTGTCAGCGTCCTGCAGCACCACAGCGACGTCTTCGGACAACCTTCTGAGACTGCTGCGCAGTGCATCTTTACCGAAAATTTCTATTCTACCTTTATACTCTCCTTTTACGCTTTTAGAAAGCACCCCCGCGATGAGCAAGCACAGGGTCGTTTTGCCGGCTCCGCTAGGCCCTACAATCCCTACAAACTCGCCTTTATCTATCTCGAGGTTTACGCCCTTCAAAACCCAGCTGGCGCTGGTGCGGTACTTCCACCAGAGGTCTTCTACGACCACCGCTCTCATACGAGCGGCCACCCAGGGAAGCTGAGGAGCCTTGTTGCAACCTTCAGAGCCACGACGCTTATCGCGATGACGATTAGGAGCGCGAGCGCGATGATATCTGCGAGTTTCCACCTGAATGTGTAAATGTACGTCCTTTTGCCTTTTGGTGGAAAACCCTTAAGTTCTAGAGCGAAAGAAAGGTCCTGCATCCTCCTCACCGCAATTACCATCAACGGCACAGCGGTCCGCGATAGCAGCTTCGCTCTCTCTAAGGGTCCGCCAACATCCAGCCTCACGCCCTTTAGCAGCATCGCGTCTCTAACTTTAGCGTAATCGTCGAGGAAGAGCGCTGAGAACCTCATAGCTAGGTTGAAAACGAAAGCCGCAGCGAACGGAACACCTAAGCTTTTCAAACCGTACACCACGTCTACATCGCGAAGCGAGAGGAAAATCAGCGTCGAGCCTACGAGCATGCCGGCTATTCGGAGCATCACCATCGCCATGTAGAGGAACGTCATCTCAGTCACGTAGCAGCCCCAAGGGTATCTAACGTACGCTACGCTCCCCGGGATCTTACTGCCTAGCGCGTAGCTCAGCACCACGGCCTGAGCCACCAGCAGGATGTAAACTAGATAGTTTTTCAACTTTCCCAAAGGAGCCCTCAGCACCGTAGCTAGGAGGAGCAAGCTAGCGAGAAAAGCGGCTAAGGGTACGGGCGCCTCAACCAGCCACGGAACCACGTTAAGCACGATCAACGCAACGATCTTTACAGCTGGATGCGCGCGGACGAGAAGGAAGCGCTCGTCAACGTAGGCGAAAAACGTCCTAACTTTCCCCTCGCTCACGCTCGCCCTCCCTCTATCGCGGTTTAGTCTTTCCATATGTACATCGGGGATTGCTTCACGTAGTTTGTTAGAGAGCGGAGCAAAGGCGTTCCGACGATGAACACGGCTAAGCTGTCGCCGACCAGATACGTCACAACGCCTACCCACCAGAACGGCCACGTGATCACGCCGAAGTACAGGTTAACAGTGTGAACCCAAAGCCCGCACACCAAGCTGGCTAAGGGGACTCCGACCAACCACGCTATCTTATCCTTCCTGGTTCTCAGATCAGGGCGGGCACCCATAAGCTTGAACACGCTTAGCGCGACGAGGGGGGCTATGAGATCCCCTAAGGCACCGTCGGCCCACACTTGAAGCGTAAAGCCCTGGAAGTATCCCATAGCTAAAAACGTGGCTATGTGCCCTCCCAGCGCGCCCCACACCCCAAACCACAGCGTCATTACGAAGTAAAACCCAGCTGGGATCCAGAAACCGGAGGCCGCCGGAAGGCCCGGTATTGGTACTAGTATTATCGCGAACAGAGCTAGGGGTAGGCAGAGACCAGCCGTCACGGCCGTCACGGCCATCTTCCGGGCGTCCACCATGCCTACCACCTTAAAGCGAGATCCACCCCATCAGTATTTGACCAAAGAACGCGACAATGAGCCACAATATGGCAGCCTCCATCAGAACTTTGAACACTCGGAGGTAAAGGAGGAAGCTCTTCGACTGCGCTGCCCGCTCAAACTCCTCTTTCAGCGCACGCCTTTCAAGGATGTCAATAGCTATCACGGCTGCGGCTAGTGCATACACGCTCGTGATAAATAGCATGGTGTACGAGACCATGTTCCCCGCCCGACCCCTCGGCTAGAGCTTATTAAACCTATCTTTCATCGGGTCTCCAATTAACAAGAATATAATAACTCCGCGCAGTCGTGCGCGCAGCAAATTGGTTTATGGGAGAACAACATTCATAAGATCTTGTTCTCCAAGAAAACGGGATGCGCGAGGAGGACTTCCGCAGGGTCTTGGCGGAGTGGAAGGTTTGGAGCCCGCCGAAGCTGGTCGAGCGGGAGGTCAAGCTGCCGGCG
>JAJHRM010000221.1 GCA_020832965.1 Thermofilum sp.
CCATCAGCCATAAATTTGCATGAGTGCAAAAAATATTTGCTGCCAAGAGATTATGCTAGAAAAATCTTAGGGCTTGCAGAATCAGAAGTTGTGACTATAGGTTACATAGGTGGATTAAAGCCTGAGAAAAATGTAGAAACGCTTGTAAAGGCTTTTGAAGGATTTGTGAAAAGCTGTCCTAAGGCGAAGGCTAAACTCATAATTATCGGAGACGGTCCTACGAGACCAATCCTTGAAGAATACGTTAGGGAACGCGGCATTGAAAATATTGTTTCCTTCCTAGGCTTCATTCCAAATGCATATAAGCTTCTAAATGCTATAGATATTTTTGTCTTACCTTCCTTAAGTGAGGGAAGTCCAATTGCCTTAATAGAGGCTATGTCAAGTGGTAAAGCGATTATTGCCAGCGATATACCTGCTATTAAAGAGCTGGTTGAAGATGGAAAAGAAGCTCTCCTGTTTGATCCACGCGATCCTGTGCAACTTAAAAATTTAATATTGAAACTGTACAATGATCCAGAGTTAAGGAAAAAACTAGGTGAAAATGCTAAAAGAAAGGCAGAACAATACAATGTTGATGTTGTTTTCCCAAAAATGCTCCAAATCTATAAAGAGGTTGTTGCCTATAACTTCGCACGCGAAGAGACTTCTAGGTGACGAGCAGACGCCTGAGCTTGGTGTCGAACCTAACTTCCTAAAGCCAGCTCTATGTTTTTTATGTTTGATAAGACCTTCATTAAAAAGAGTGAAAATTAAAAAAGAAAGTTTTGCTAAAGATGACAATTATAATTCCAACACGAAATAGAATGTGATTTAGCAGCGTTATTGCAAAGCATGACGTGGTGAGCTAAGTTTAAATCAATGGGAAAGGTTGCAGCGTGCGTGGCTAAGGCTTTCGGGATCTACGCTAAGAAGATTTTGAACGGTGAAGTGGATAAGAGCGGGAGGAGCTTGCGCCGGGTGCTGAACTTGATGTACCCGGAGCCGGTGACCATCCTTGAGCTTACGGAGATGATGAGGGACGTGGTCGCGGAGCTCACGGGGGGTAGGGTTGTGCCGAGGATCGAGGTCGTGGACCAGGGCTTGCCCTCCCTGTTCGACCCGGATGTCAAGCGGAGGTTCAAGGTCGATGTTTCCAAGATCCTCAGCTTCCTCGGCTTGGATAGGCTCACCAGCCCGAGGGAGTCAATCGAGCGCATCGTGAGGTGGAAGCTGAGCATGCGTGCGTGAAAAATGCCACACCCACGGATCCTTCTTGTTTACAAATCCGGAGGAGGCCCTATATCTTTTGGGGATCGATTCAGGACAGAAAGTATTCTGGTATTTCTTCGAAAGAATCAATTCAGGGTTATTGAAGCGCCTCTTACATCTCTTACTCGATGGGGCTTCTGGCGGACAGTCCCCTCACTTTTTCCACTATATGGAAAAATACCAGCATTCTCGCGCAGAGCTCTTCTCCAATGGCTAGATATGAGCGCCACTATAAATAGTTTGAAAATGATCATACGAAAGACTAAGCCGGATATAGTATTGGCTGAAACGTCACTAGTAGGATGGATGGCCGTACATGTATGCGAGAGCTTTTCGATTCCATGCATAATAGACTGCCATAGCTTAGCATTTGCAGAGGCAAGGGGGATGAATTATAAACATTGGCAATACTTAGAATATTTAGAGAAAGAAGCGTTTTTAAAATGTGATCATCTTTTAGTTGTCAGCAAGCGAATGAAAGATTACATTTCTCAAAAATATAAAGTTCGCTCAGGCAAAATATCTGTAGTACCAAATGGAAGTAGCCCTCAGCAGTTTACAGCTAACTATAGAATTCCTCTGAGGGTAATATACGCCGGAATTTTCTCATTCTGGGAAAAAAATAGACGACTTTTTAGACATAGCCAAGCAAATTGCTAACTACAGCAGCCACAAGTTCAAGTTTTACCTGGCAGGTGCAGGTCCTTTAAAAGATAGACTTCTAAAAAGAATAAGAACGGAGAAAATACCCGTAACATATTTAGGGTATATTCCAAGGCAAAAAATATTCTCAGTTCTATCAAGGATGCAAATCGGTATAGCACCATCTACAAGAGATTTAGCAAGAGTAGTTGCATCACCCATTAAAATCTTCGACTACATGGCTTCAGGACTACGCGCGCGTAAAATGTAATGATTGTGCGCTACTTTGGTAAACTTTCATAGAATTCAAAGAATTCTTAAAGTTATTTTGTTTTTAATAAGCATCTTGCTCATCAACTATGCTGCATCATTTTTCCTCGATAATCTATTTTCACTGTTTGATATTCCTAATAAAAACTATTTTGTAATAATCTTAATAATTACCTTAAATTTGTTGTTAATATTGTTGTATGAAAATTCACAAAGAATAGAAAGAATCTATTTAGAAATAAAAATAAATCGTAAATTGCTGAGTTTAATTGCAATTTTGATATGTATTTTCATAACGGTCATAAATATTTCATCCGCTTTAATATGTGCAGGAAGTCAAGAATTTTCAATAATAAATTTTACATCGATTTTATTCCTTGGTTTTGTAATTACTTACATTTTATATGCAAAGAAATTGATTACCGATTTGATAGATATTGCTTTATTTTCTATTTTATTTGATATCTCTGTATATGCAATTTTAGGATTTATTGTATGGTTCTTGGGAAATTTTGGTTTGATTAAATTATTAACTTTATTTTTCAATGCGGCATTGTCACTTTACTTTATTAGCATAATAGCTAAGAACTATCTAGGTCGATCGGCATGTGCAGCGCGCGATGTGTTTGTCAGAATAACTCTTGCAGGGCTCGTCGAGTTTTGCATGATTGTAGCGACTATAGGTGCGCTGTATCTGCAGTACTCAGTTATTCATCAGAAACCAGGAGTTGCATTGCTTGGTGATGAGTTTGCGCATGCCGGTTTTGCTAACAAGCTGGCGCGTAGGTACTGCTCTTGGCAGGAAGCGGAGCTGGGCGAATTCACTATGCCGGCGTATCCCTACTTTTTCCACCTGTTCTTGGTAGCGTGCTCGTTTTTGACTGGAGCGGAAATACCTTACTTGCTCACTAAGGTTCTTCCCTGGGTGCTGCTCCCTCTACCTTTACTCGCGTTTATTCGGTTAGCGAAGAGGTTGCTAGGTGAAAGGCGCTCTGTCTCCTTAGCGGTTTTCTTCTTCATTGTAACTTCTGGTTTCGGCTGGATTAAAGCATGGCTGTATGCGGGTATGATTTCAAGCGGGAATATTTGTTCATTTCTCTCACAGGTTTCGGATGACACTTGCGATATAATTTACTCGATGATGTTTCCCAGTACTGTAGTTCCCGTTTTAATTGATAACGCTGTCTTATACACGATAGTATCCTTCCTCATAGATCGTAGTGATTTGGATAAAAGATCTAAAAAGACATCTATTATATTTATCATTTCCATCTTAATTATAATGAGCTTACTTTTCCATATAGAAAAAACAATAATTTTTGCCTTTATTATCGCGGCACTACTTATTATTAACTACATATGGAACATTATAGAAATTTCGAAATTTACATATACAGCTATCGCTTTGATTATAGGTGTTTTCATAACTGTTATTTTAGATATATTAGCTCCCCTTAAACTTTATACTGCAAAAACATATCTGATACCAATGTTGATTACAGAGGCTATAGGAATGATGCTTTTAGTGCTGAGTTTTGCTAAAAATAAAAACAGTAATTTTATCTTACAACGTGAAATAAAGGTAAAAAAGATTTTCATATTTTTGTATATCTTAACGTTTTTAGTAATAATTCTTTACGAAGTGATCAGTAATATTAAGCCATATTATAGATGCTGGCTTATACCATTTTACTATTTTCCATTAAAGTTAGGGGTTGCCGGTATACTATCCATAATAGCAATCTTAATGTTTGTAAAGAATAGAGAGCAAAATATGCAAATGTTGCTTATTTTACTGACTGCAATTTTCGCTGTCGAACTTGCCGCTTATCATTTGTTTGGCGCGCGAAAGGTGGTGTCACAAGAGCAAGGTATCGAAGAGTTCAGGTACATGAGAGATGTCCTCTGGCCTTTTATTGCGATTGCGGCTGCGCGAGGTGCTGACCTTTTAGTGAGATTGCCGAGGAAAAGGTATTTGTCTTACCCTGTCGCGCTAGGTCTAGCGCTTATGCTTGTGACTGCTGGCCCAGTGTCTAATCTTTTGAAAGTGAAGGCTATGTACTGTCAGAGCGGTGTTCCCGAAAGAGCTCAGGGTATGTTGTCTTTCGTCGGCGCGCTCGAGGTGCCGAAGGGTTCAGCTATTCTTTCAACCTCTTTACCCGATGCTATATATTCGGTCACAGGGGTTTTTGTATACTCTCGTACTTCCAGCCCGTATTGGGATGTTTTACGCGATTCCGATGATATATTTACTGTTGCCTTTCTTTTAAGCTACCTTAACATTAGCTATGCTGTAATAGCTAGAAATGCTCTTGCGCAGAACGCTTTGCAGAAATTATTAGATTACTTCCCACTCGTTTATCAAGATAATACATTTAGCGTATACGCGTTAATACCTTTAAATCACCCATCCTTC
>JAJHRM010000222.1 GCA_020832965.1 Thermofilum sp.
GCTCCGTAGTATTGTTCCGCGTCAGCCATGCCCGTTAGGTCAATTGGGTTAAGAACACTCCCGAATGGCGGCATATGCCTCCTTAACTTCTCGGCGAGATCTTGTGGAATACTCATTAATTTTACGTTGTTGTCCTCTAGGGCATCTGCAGTCATTATTCCCGCGCCTCCACCATTTGTTAAAACCACAACGTTTCCCCCGCTTGGTAAGGGAGCCTTAGCGAAGGCTATCGCCCAGTCAAAGAGTTCTATGAAGCTTTTAGCCGACAAAATGCCTGATTGCTTAAATGCTGATTCATATGCTACAAAACTTCCTGCGAGAGAGCCTGTATGCGACTTTATTGCTGCTATGGTCCTCATGCCTCTCCCTGCCTTCAGTATTATGATCGGCTTCCTTCTGGCCACTCGCCGAGCTACGTCCAGAAATCTTGTCCCATTGTTTATGCCCTCGAGGTAGGCTGTTATAACCTTCGTATGCGGGTCTTCGCCGAAAAACTCTATGAGATCATTTTCGTCTATATCTGCCTTATTCCCCAGGCTCACTAAATCCGACAGGCCTATTCCCTTGAGCTTCGTCCAGCCAATAAGTGCTATTGCTAGTGCCCCACTCTGGGTGATAAAGGCTATCTCTCCTGCCTTAGGTAACCCTGGACAGAAACTAGCGTTTACTCCCCTAACCGTATCACAAACGCCTACAATATTGGGACCTAGTAGTCGAAGCCCATATTTCCTCGCTATTTCTACAAGCTTAAGCTCAAGATCCAAGTTCCCGATTTCCTTAAAGCCGCTAGATATCACGGCTGCTGCCTTAACATTCTTCATGCCTACCTCTTCCAGTACTTTTGGGACTGCTGGGGCCGGGACGACTATCACCGCTAGATCAACAGGAGCTGGAACCTCAAGTATAGACTTAAAGCATTTCAGCCCCAGTATCTCGTCCGCAACGGGATTGACTGGAAAAACTTTCTCTGGAGGGAGGCCAGATTCCAAGAGATTCCTGACGATCTGATAACCAATTTTTTCAGGGTTTCGAGATGCTCCAATAACCGCCACGCTCTCGGGTCTCATGAGCTTAACTATCCTTTCGTCGATCATCGAACTCACGTTCAAGAACTATCCGCTGAGGATTAATGTTTCTCATTAACAAACATTATTACGGCTGCTGAGTTAACTACCTATAATTTTCTCGTCGGAGCAGTCGCTTTATTTCGCCTGGAAGAGTGATCGTAGGCTTCTCCGGGACTAGGCCCCCAGGGCGCTTGTTAACTATCAGTATGAGAATTGCCCCGAGAATTATGTATGAAAGGTAGTTGGGATCGAAGGGAAGAATTATTCTCTGCTTCACGAATTGTATGAATCTATCGAATGCTAAGTATACTGCTGGGCCAGCAATGGCTCCAAGTGGATTACCGCGACCACCAATAATAACCATTAACGTGACTAGGAATGTTTTAGACGTAGTGAAGTCGTCAGGGTTCACCATGCCAACATAGTAGGCGTAGATCACACCAGCAACACTTGCCATAGCTGACCCTAGCACCATGACCTTCATTCTCAGCTTGACGACGTCTCTGCCGAGGCTCTCCGTCGCTAACTCGTTGTCCCTAATAGCTCTAAGAGCTCTTCCAAACGGGGAAGTTGATAACCTGTAGTACACTATCCAGACAAGCGAAGCCAATACTATGGAAATTAACAGAAAAAGTTGCTCCCTTTGAGGGGCCCTAGCCCAGGCCAGGAAATCGACTACGCCTACACCGAATGTTCCACCGACTAGAGGCTCATAGTTCCTGGCAATTACCCTAATTGTCTCGCTAAAAGCTATGAGCAACATTCCCAAGTAGTCCTCACGAAGCCTCAAGGCCGGATAAGAGGCCAGGACTCCTGCAATGGAACTCACAGAAATTGCAGTAATAAGTGTCATGGAGAAGATGGTTAGGCCTAAGAGTGGGTCCTTAGAAATGGACTGATTTATTGCCATCACATAGCGCAAACTATTTAACTTAAAGTCACCCTCAATGCCTACTCCCAGAAGGAAAGCTCCAAGCCTCACGGACAGTGCTCCCACGCTAAATGCTCCAAGAGCAAAGAAAGCGGCCTTAGCGAAATTCGGCAACCCCGCCTCGCCATACTCGAGATCAAGAGAGACTGACAGAATCATGTATACTGAGTACAGAACTGTTATGTCAAGTAAGAAGAAGGTGGCATCCACTTAGCTCACCTTTTACTCCACAGACCAGCAATGCCCCTTGGATATACTAGGAGTACAAGCGTCAGAGTCGCAAACGAGATCGCAGGTCTATAAGCTGTACTTATACCTAGCTGGGAAAGATAATACACGCCGAGAGTCTCGCTGAATGCAATGATGTAGGCTCCAATAACGCTCCCCAATAAGCTTTCCAAGCCTCCCAGAGTTACAGCGGCAAATATTGAGAGAAGCATTGAGAAGCCGGTATCCGGGTTCACAGTTATTCTGAATGGCAGAAAAACCCCTGCAACACACGCAAAAGCAACTGAGAGCATCCAGCTGAGAGCGTAGATTCTCCTGACACTAATCCCTAAGGCTTCGGACAATGCAGGGTTCTCTATGACTGCCCTCGTAGCTACACCAACCTTAGTCTTAAACAAGAAAAGATAGAGAAGAACCAAGAATATTGTCGTCACTACTGTGGAGATGAAAAACAACCCTAATACACTAAGACCTAGCAAGTTAACTGAGACATCGTTAAAAATTATCCCCCTACTGAAAACCCTCAAAGAACGTTGCAGCACGTCGGCACATATATGAATTGAGTACCGTAAGATGAAGTCTAGCGCCATTGAGACAACCATTAAGGTAACTAGCGAGGCCCTCTCGCGCAGTGGATCAAAAACGACTCTGTATATCACAAGCCCAAGCAATGCTCCACTAACGAAAGAAGCCGGGAGAAAGAGATATGGACTGGCATTAAAAATAATACTTAAGGTATATGCAACGTATATACCCACAGCAGCAAAGTCCCCATGTGCGAAGTTGGCTACCTTTGTTGTCAACAGTGTTAATGAAAGACCAACAGCCAGCAATGAAAGAAGATTCCCGTAAATGATCGCGTCAAGCAATAAGTCCATTATCATACAATGAATCGCCGCTATAAGCCTAGGTACATGGACAGTAGGTCTTTGTGATTAAGAAGATCTTCGGCTGAACCATAAAATCTAACACTTCCAGACACGAGGAGAAGCGCTCTCTCAGCAAGTTCTAGAGCCTTGCGCGTGTTCTGCTCAACGAGGAGTACCGTTATGCCTGACTCCTCATTCAGCCTGACTACTCTGTCAAAGACGCTTGCAGCTATCTTTGGGGCTAGTGCTGCAGTAGGCTCATCAAACATAAGCATGGTTGGAGTCTTCAAGAGGATCATTGCAAGCGCAACCATCTGTCTTTCTCCACCACTAAGAGACGCTACCCTTCTGCTCATGAAGCTTCTAATTTCCGGGAGAAAGTCGAGTACTGCTTCCAGTCTTTCATCAAAGTGATCCCCTGAGTACTCATAACCTGCTAAAAGCAAATTCTCCCAGACAGTTAGATTTTCAAAAACATTCCCGGTCTGTGCCAAGTAGCCAAGGCCGCACTTAATTCTTTTGAAAGATGGAAGCTTGGTTATATCGTGTCCGTTAAAGAACACTTGCCCCGAGAATACCTTTGCAAGTCCAAACAGTGCCTTCAGAAGCGTGCTCTTTCCGCTTCCGTTGGGTCCCACCACCGCGAATATCTCCCCCTCCTCCACACCAAAGGAAACATCATTAATTACTCTCATGCTCTCGTAGCCGGCGCTTAGACACTTAACCACCATTATCTCCATAGCCCCACCACCATTTACTCGGAACTTCCTAAGTATGCTTCTAATACCGAGGTATCTTTTAGGACAATATCGGGTGTCCCACTGGATATTACGTTCCCCTGATGCATTGCATAAACAAAGTCCGCATACGAAGAAGCTAAATCCAGCCTGTGCTCAACCATGAGAAATGTTACGTTGAGCTCGTCCCTTACCTTTGCTAACTGTCTCATAATTTCCCTGGCAAGCACTGGATTAATTCCGGCGAGCGGCTCGTCGAGAAGTGCCACCCTTGGGTTGCTCATCAGCATCCTTGCTAGCTCAAGAAGCTTCATCTGACCGCCACTTAGGGAAGAAGCAGGGGCGTCCCACAGATGGTCCATTCTAAGTAGAGATAATACCTCAAAGGCCTTTTGTATCTGTTCCCTATCCCTAGTAACCCACTTCCTCGTTAGAATTATATCCAATACTCTCTCTTCAAGGAAATACCTGGAAGGAATCAACATGTTCTCGAGCACGCTAAGGGACTTGAAGAGTTGAGGAGTCTGAAAGGTTCTAACAATGCCTATGCGGAATTTCTCGTTAGGAGGCAGAAAAGTGACGTTCCGATCTTCATAGTATATTGTCCCTGAGTCAGGTCTAATCACTCCACTAATGGCATTGATCAAAGTAGTTTTCCCGCTGCCGTTGGGGCCAATAAGTAATGTTATTGAGGACTGCTCAATGCTGAGAGACACTTTGTTCAGCGCTGTTACTC
>JAJHRM010000223.1 GCA_020832965.1 Thermofilum sp.
GGCCTAGCGCTCTACGGCGTTGCGAGGGGCAGGGCTGAGCTAGCCGGGAGGTACTGGCCGCGGGGCGAGAGGTGGCTTGCCTTCTACCTCGAGGTCAGGGCGGCTGCGCCGGGGGTCCTCGAGAACCCCGGGGACCCCAGGGCCTGGAGGCTCGTGCCGAGGGAGAGGCTCGTGGAGGCGGGAGTACCCGTGCTACCAGGGCCCCAGAAGCTGAAACCAGAGCAAGCCCAAGCCCTCAAGAAGCTGCTGCTCGAGCAGCACAAGTGAGAGCGTGGAGTGCCACCTCATAGTCGCCGGCAAGCAGCTGAGCACCCCCGCTCACCTTCGACAAGCTGATCGAGCTCCGGCGCGCTGGAGCGGCGAAACCCTTCGAGGAGGTCGGGGGCGCTGTGGAAAAAGAGCTGGGCCCCGTTCAGCTTGAGGGGATAGCGCCCTACATAAAACTAAAGGAGAACTCAGCGGTGATCGAATACTCCCTGAGGATTGGAAGCGAGAAAACAAGCGCGGTAATCGTTTGCGCAGAGAACCCCGAGGCTGCTCTTGGGGAGTTCCGCAAGCTAAGAGAGAGCCGGGCACTCGAGCCGCGTAGCATTGCAACTCTGTTCAGCGAACTCCTCAAAGAAGCGTCGCAGAACAATTACTTTAACGTAAGGGGGATTCCTGAGCTCGAGGACGCCCTGAGGGAGGCTGCCGGGCTGGCTAACGATGTAATCGACTACTACCCTCGCGGAGACGCGCGCAAGGTTTTCGAGCTGCTAGTGAAGAGCGCTTTCCTCTTCAGCATACTTCATGTGCTGTGGCCTCTTTCCCTAGGCATATTCCTCGACTTGCTTATAGGGAGCTTGCCAGCTTGCTTTATGCAGCTTAGGCTGCTCGTGGAAACAGCTGCTAAAGCCCTTCTCATAGAGCACGAGATGAAGTTTCGATTCAATGTGTTCACAGGGGGTGGAGGAGCTAGAGAAATCCCTAGCGCGTGCTTTCCTCCAAGACAATCAAGAAGTAGTAGAAGGTTTTGTTACCCGTGCATGCGCCAGTATGTTTTAAATTAATCCTTTCTCAATCTTCTAGTAATGATCATATCCCAAACTATTGCTTCGTATGCTCTAATTATGTCATCTTTTGTTAGATTAGCATTTACACTTCTAGCAACTTCTAGGTCAAATTCTAGCCTATCTTTATACGGTTGTACTGTCTGAGGAAGTAGCGACAGTGTAGCCTGGCCTTTTTCCTCACGAGCCCAGAAACTCTCGTACCTGGCTACGTAATTTACATCCAACTGCATGCGAAGGGGTGGAAATTCTACATCCTTATATTTCTCGTAAATTTTTACCAATTTTTCGACCTGATCTTGTCTTGGATAGAGACTCATTTGGTAAAGTTCAGAGTCCCTTACATCTATGTACCTGCCTGTTGTTTCCTCCTTTCCGCAGAAAATGTAGGCCAACGAGAATATGGAGTTCAGTAGAACAACAATCGCTTTTCTCCTATTTTCATCAGGCTCGTTGATAACACGAAAAACATCCGCAGCAATGATCGGATAGCTGGAGTTAAAAGCAAGAAGTGAGTGTTCAGGAGAATATGGGTTCATTCTTCGGACTACTACCGCGTAGCCTGCAGCTCTTTTAAACTCTCTCTTTACATATTTCTCCCAATAGTTTTCATCTATTTTATCTATATTCTTGAATCCTGCAAGTCTCATTATCAATTCAATATCTTCGTATGGTTCTTTTGCGACATAGTCATGAAGTCCAGAAATGTCCATTCTTCTAAGGCCAACTGGGGTTCTGAGAGCTGGGAGAAAATGCTTTTTGCTAAACTTAAATTTCTGCCTGCCTACTGGTGTCACAGCAATAATGGTATTTTCATCCTCGCTCTCAAGTCTTAAGAATGATTCCTTTAACCTACCATTCTCCTTGTTGCGTCCAGGTCTAGTTATAAACATGAAAGCAAACGAGCCCCCCGGTCTTGAACCGCATCCCTCCTTGAAGTAGTTCATTGGAAACTTTTGGAAGAGCCTTTCCGCCTCTTCGATAATTTTTCGTAAAGCCTCTAAACCTTCAAGGGAGGGCCCAGCAATAAGGTACATCATGTTATCAAAGCGATTGTATACTTCTTGTAAGCTATATGAGTCAATATCTAAGACATCGCTTCTTAGTTTGTCAGAGGTCTTAATAAGCTCAGCTATGCGTCTAACTTCTTCCTCATTTAAATCATTAAGATTCCTTTTTATTATGCAGAATTTAACCTTATGATCCATAGGCTTTTCTTTGGTCTTCTTAGCTATCACTAAAATATCTCTGTACTCTGCATATTCAGAAAAGCCATAATTTCTTGAAGGTTTTATCACATAAAGTGGAAGCCATTGTTTAAAGATCATTTCTCTGACTTTCCTACTTTCCCTGCCGCGAAGCAGATTTATCGGTAACACTGCACCGAAAACTCCGCCGGTCTTGAGAAACGCATTCGCTAACGCAACGAAGTGTCCCCAGAGCCCAACCTCTCTACCTACAATACTTTCGAACTTATCAATATTAATGTATTTACTAATACCTCTTTCAACCTTTGTAAAAGGAGGATTCATCAAGATAACATCTACTGGTCGAAGCTGTATTTTGACCTTTTCTCCATACCTATTATAGGCATCGGCCTCAACGCTTGCAGCTTCCTCCTCCAATGCCAAAAATTGCGCTAGTGTCATTCTATAACCAGGTGGGATTTCCATGCTAGGAGCTAGCTTAAGACTGTCACCATGAACTATTTGAGTATAGTCCACAGGGGTTAGAGGATCCATAGCTACTAAGTTAGCATTGGTGATATGAACGGCGAAAGGCATTATGTCACAGCCGAATATTTGTTCTTCGCAGAACTTCTTGTGCGGATTTCCGTGTTTTACTAACAGCCCGCGCTCTTTCCAGAGCTCTAACTTTCTTCTATAAGCCATAGTGAGGATTGTGCCGGAGCCGCAAGCAGGATCAAAAACTGTTGCATTAGGGTCATTTATAGTAAGCTGCGCCAAAAGATACGCGGCTATAGGTCTTGTATAAAATGCAGCTAAAAGCTTCCTAATCCTTTTGGGCATTAGCTCATGAAAGAGCCTTCCGGGGAGCTCGTACCTTATGTTATCTATCTGAAGGGCAAAAATAAGCTTGAAAGTATCCTTTATAAATTTCTCATGTACATAATCTAAAACATCGATATCGAAAATTGGTCTATAATTGATATCTTTTAACTTATTAAATAATTTTCTAGCTGTTTTTCTTCCAATATTTCGAGGATCTATACCCTCGAGGAATGTAGGAGCTTTCTCATAGTAGAAACGGAGAAAGAGTACCTGGCTCAGGAATATGTAAGCTGCTAAAAACGAAATAGCGTCTTTTATCACAGTACGTTTCTTACTTGTTACTTCAGCAGCATTTTTTGCCGCTAATTTAATGGGATTTATTCCGAAGAAAAGCTCGGGGTCTTCTAAAATGTTTATTAGCTCCTTCTTTACTTCAATCTCATTCATGAGCTCCTCCATATGAGCTTTAAGAAGCCTTGTAACAGTTTGCAAGCTTAGAGAAATCGGTATCTTTTTTCTCAAAGTCTCCTCTATATACTTCAGCACATCAGGAAGGGGATCTCTACGTTCCATCTGCGGTTTCAGGACTACTGCATAAACCTCAGACTCTCTAACAGCACGTCTTATTTCTGACTCATCTGGAGCAATTTTCCTAATTTCTTCTGGATAAATCAGCAAAACAGCACGATCGGATCCCTTAAGATAGAATTGGAAATCTTGTAGCTCACTATACAATTGAATAAAAGCATCTTTGATGAACTTTGAACGTTCAAAATCTCCTATTTTTACGCTTACAAGCCAGCGTTCACCTAGCCAATCCACCACGAAGTCAGGTTTTGTGCTCTTTATAAGCTCTGGGACAACTTTCGCACCTGCCTCAGCAAGAACTTCAAGGATATATGGGTAAAGGGATGGCTCAGTAATTCGAACGCTCATACTCTAAACCCCCACTTCTGAGCAGCACACGCTGAGCAGAGAGTACTATCACTGAATATATGTCTAACGCGTATTGCGCGACACAAGTACTGCGCGCGTGCGCGAGGTTTACGAGATCCCTGACCCTGGGCTCGATGCTAGGCGGAAGAAGGCGCAGGATGTCCAGCGTCGCGCTCACCACGGCTCTGTAGTCGATCTTGAGGAGGTCCTGAAAGACCTCCGTGAGCCTCTTTATGTAGCTGCAAGCCCCAGTGCACACTACCGGCTTGCGCGCGCAGCCCCGGTGAGCTCCGTCTCAGGTACGTCCCTGAACCTCTGCTTGATCCAAAGAGCTAGCGCTATGTCCGCCAGCCCATGCTTGATCCTCTCCTCGGCATCTTTCTCAGCATCACTCCTGTCGTACGAGGCCTCTATGCCTATGATGAGACCCTTATAGTTGCACCTGATGTCAGGCCTTCTCCTACCTCTCGCCCTCTCGGCTCTAGCATCGATGCCGAGACTGCTCAGGGCCTCAGCAAGCTTGACATTGATGACTTCCTCGCGAACTTCCGGCATCCACCTACCC
>JAJHRM010000224.1 GCA_020832965.1 Thermofilum sp.
TCAGGGTGCCGTTTTGAATCAGGTCAATTATAGTGAAGGGAACTTCCTTGAACTTTCTAATGGTGAAAGTTCCACCCCTCCTGGAGACCTCCTCTAGGGTCGCGTGGAGCCTGTACCCCATTGGAAGCGAGCCCTCGACTATCGGCTGGGCTACCGAGATATGCCTACCCGCCCTAAAGCTTAGCTTCAAGATCAGGCTTGATAACTCCCCGGGGTCGTTAAAGACAATGTTCGTTGGGAGGGACTCGTACCTCCTGTGCCATACATAAACCGGAGTACTTAATCCGTCACAGGTTATGTCTTCAATCTCGGGGTCTTTTAGTAGGGCGTCTATGCGCCCATACCCTATCGTGTCACGTTTAATGTAGTAGAGATACTTATCCAGGGACTCTTGTAAAACATTGAACTTGTACTTTTTAACTATGCTCCTCACCTCGCTTTCGAGGTAAGCTTCAGGGGAAGTCGCCAAGATCCTCATGGATTCATCCACCCTCTTGGGAACCCTTTCCAGCAGTATCTTCTTCATCTTATCCAAGATCTCCAAGTCATTACGGGTTAGGGGCGGCTCGACAAGCCTGTACTCGACAGCCCCCTCAATATTCCTAACTATCACAGCGTAAGAGTAAGGTGGTTGGATGGGGTAAAACTCGAGGACTACCTCCCTGTCTTTAACGTTCGAAAATACGGGCAGCTCCTCCGGGCGCGCCATTTCCTGCACAGGCATCTAAAACAAATATAAACAATGGGCATTTTATTATTTATGTTGCAAAAATCTCTCGTGGGTTTTTCGCGGCTCGCACCAAACCACTGCTAGGTAGCCACGCGCATAGAGACAAAGCTACCAAGCCACGCCACCAGAAGGTCTTTGTAGTCATGTCCTCGCAGGCAAAGAAGCCATATCCCCCAGCGAGAAGGCCTGACCTCCTCCCCGCCCTAAAGGGCGGGAGTTCCCGCTAGTGCGGGGAGGTTCGGGGCTACATCCCCTCGAGGGGTTTAGCCCGGGGCTGGGTCTCCAGCCCGTTACCCCTACCCCTCTCGGTGTTATGAGTATGTTGTATGCTAGCGCGCGCTTGTTGACGCCGATGTCTATTCCCGCAAAGAAGTTCCCCGTTAGTTGCCTTGGGATGTAACAGGTGGTGCGCGCTAGAGATAACTTAAAATACAGGTGACAATAACAGTGTTATTCTAGATATGGCTGATGGAGTACGCTACAGAGACTCTACGACGCTAGACGAACTCCGTAGCCTGGCCCAGGCTATACGCTCCCTCGTATTATATGTCGTTGAGAACGACCTGGACGAGATAGACGTGAGCCCTGGAAACAATAACAGTCGCCCCGTTGCCGCCATAGCGGAAAAGTTCGGGATAAGCGTGGACATCCTCCTCGAGGAGAGTGCGAAAAGGGGTCTCCTTAAACCCTTCCCCATCGATGTACTCGTGTTTTGCCCAAAGTGCGGGTCCACGACATTTCGAGTGAGGTTTAAGTGTCCAAGCTGCGGCTCAGTGAACGTTGAGAGAAACACGCTTTTCAGCCACGTTACATGCGGCTACGTTGGGATACTCGAAGAAACCATAAAGGACTCCAGGGGAAAAGTGCTTTGCCCAAAATGCAAGCAGGAACTCGTTAAGGAGGGTCAGGACTGGGTAAAAATAGGAGTAAACTGGAAGTGCAGGGACTGCGGCTCCACATTTACTTATCCCAAGCCCTACCTCGAATGCAGCTCTTGTGGCACAAGAATTGACGAGAACGCAGCCTTATACAGGCAAGTTAACCGGTATAAGGTTGATAAAAAGATAGCGTCCGATATTTATTCGCAAATCTTCAATAAGAGAGTGAGCGAGGTCCTAACATCTCATGGCTGGACAGTAACACCAGCCTCGGAGATCAAAAGCCTGAGCGGGATTGCTAGAAGTGTATCACTGGTAGCTGAGAGGAAGGGTGAGAGGGTCTTTGTGTACAATGTTTTCCCAAGGGAGGGAGACGTCGAGGAAGCAAGAAGGAACGTGCTTAACGCCTACGGTGCAGCTTTAGACGAGAGTTCAAAACACCTCCTGCTCAGCGTCAAGACCCCATCAGAGGTGGCGAAGAAGCCTGAGAACATTGAGTGCATAGAGGGAGGAACCCTCGACGAGGTGATAAGCAAGCTACGGGAGAAGCTCGCGAAGGAAAAACGCTAGGCATTGTTGCTCTCCCTCCGAGGAGGTGGATACGTGGCAGGGGTGTCGAGCGCCTCGAGGTGCTTTCCCGTGAGAGGGCTTCCAGCGGCGCTTACGTCCTGGTAGCTACCGACGGTGAGACTAAGTACATTTTACCCGTATCTAGAGCGCCATGCAGCGAAAAATTCAGGGTAAGAGTTGACGGGGAGGATCTCTGCGAAGCGGAGTATACCCAAGGCTTCCTTGTAGAGTTGCTGCTGGGAAGAACGAGCCTTGAAGTAGTTACGTATGAGGATTTTAGCCAGGGAAAACTAAAATACATTGGACCAGCTGCTGAGGAAGCAACCAACCCTCACGTGCTGTACGCCCTTAACGGTAAGAAAGTATTGTTGAAGGGCTATAGGCTTTATCGGGAAAACAATTTCGAGCCGCACTTCTACAAGTATCTAAGCCCTACAGGGATTGTGCCGAGGCTCCTTGCAGAGTACAAATTTGGCGAAGTCCCGCTGGGGATTGTAACCGAGTACATTGAGGGTGGCATTGATCCGGGTTTCATTCTCTACAATTTGGCAAAGGAAACATTGGGCAGTCAAGCAACCGTGAAGGTCGACCAGGATTTACTTGTGAGCATGGGCAAAGCCGTCTCCAGCTTCCACTATGCAATGTATCTATGCCACGAATTCTGGTGCAGGCCCTCGCTGATAGATAGGCGCGATGTTAACCTATGGTCGGAGAGGGTCTCATACTACTTGAAGGAGGTAGCGGGCTCCATCCCCAGCTCCTGGCTCGATGTATTAGCTAGACAAGCGTCCAAATGCGCTGGGAGCTTCGAGCTACTTGTAGGCACGTACAAGATAAGGAATCACCAGGACTTGCATTTCTCGCAAATGATCTTCAAGCCCCCGCAAGCTATTTTCCTTTTAGACTTCGAAGGAGAGCCTGGGAGACCTCCCCTCTACGATACAATTCTCGAGCCCGCATTGAGAGATGTTGCCAGCCTTGCAAGGGGCGCATCATACATATCCTTCTACGCAATAAAGGACTACTACTCTCTTTCACTCGATGAAACAGTGAGGATGTTTCTAGAGGAGGCTAAGCCGGTAAAGCTTCTAAAAGAGTGGATGAACGAGATTATCGAGAAGATACTTGAAGAATACCTGAAACTTCTACCAAGAGAGATAGCGGCTGTCACGTCTCCCAATGAAGCCTATCAACTCATTTATCCGTGGCTCGTGGAGAGAGCCCTCTACGAAGCCTATTACGAGAAAAAGTACAGGCCGCGAAACATTGCCGTAGCTATATCTACCTTCCTGGCCCTTTTATAGCGCGCACTTATGAGGTGGTTTTTCTGCGAGCTCGAGTAGCCAGCGCGTGTGTGCTCTCCTCCATTCTGGGTAGCGCTCTGCTAGTTTCAGCAAGTTGCGTCCGTTGAGCTGCACGATGCGGTAGCCCCTCGCTGTATGTATACCCGTGCCTCTATGCCCAGCTTTGCGAGTACCTGGGCTAGCCTCGACGCCCCCTCCAGGTCTTTGAGTAGAGCGCGTGCCTTTAGTACTCGTCTACCTCCGCGGTAGTCTAGCCACGATTTTAATGCCCAAGGCATACGCTAGAAACAAGGCTGATGAGTGCCTAGCGAAATCGGGAGGTAGCATGCCCTCCCCAAGAGAGCACGCCCTTCTCTAGCCAGCATTTAGTGGGTAAATTTATATCTGTTAAGCTTTTTAAATTCAATTGATGGCAGGCTATGAGTTCTTACGAGAAGGTTAAAACAGGGATTCCCGGATTTGACGAGCTGCTTTTCGGCGGCATCCCCAAGAGGAACATTGTCCTACTCTCAGGTGGACCAGGTACGGGAAAATCCATCTTTGGTCAGCAGTACCTTTATTACGGCTTGCAGCAAGGCGAGCCAGGAGTCTTAGTGGCACTCGAGGAGCACCCCGTGCAGGTGAGGAGGAACATGTCCCACTTCGGATGGGAAGTCAGGAAGTATGAGGAAGGTGGGCAATTTGCAATAGTGGATGCTTTCACGGGTGGAATAGGGGAAGCAGCGAAGAGGGAAAAATACGTAGTGTCAAGCATCGACGACGTTGGAGAACTCATAGACGTTGTGAGAGCTGCTATCAAAGATGTGAAGGCAGAAAGAGCGGTTATCGACTCGGTATCCACCCTTTACATTACTAAGCCCTCAGTAGCCAGATCAATTCTCATGCAGCTAAAGAGGGTGCTCTCAGGTTTAGGGGCTACATCCATACTCGTTTCACAAGTCAGCGTAACTGAAAGGGGATTTGGGGGTCCAGGCGTGGAGCATGCGGCAGACGGCATAGTCAGACTCGACCTTGATGAAATCAATGGCGAACTTGTGAGGTCCCTCATCGTGTGGAAAATGAGGGGGACAAAGC
>JAJHRM010000225.1 GCA_020832965.1 Thermofilum sp.
TCTCAGCGTTCCTGACGTTCTCCTCGCTTGCAGTGAAGCTCGGAGGCATCTGGAGCACGACCACCCTCGCCCGCAGAGCCCTCGCAGCACTCGCTGTTTGCTCCCACGCCTCCAGAACCTCCCTCGTAGGCCTCAGGTAGCCGTATCTATCCCTCAGCTCGCCACCCGGCTTAAACCTGGACCTCTTCCACGTCGGGCTGTCAACTGGGTGCGTGATCGCCTGCCAAGCCTTCATCGTGAACGTGAAACCCTCGGGGGCCTCCTGCCTAAGCCTCGCGAGCTTGCCTGGTTCAGGCGGGTTGTAGAATGTGTCCTGCAGCTCGACAACGTTAAACATGCCGTAGTACCTCCTCCTACCAACTGGGAAGCCGCAGCAGCCCACAAATACGCTTGCCACAGCGTACCCCTTGCTCTGCTCTCATTTTTCGAAGGGTCCCCTAAATAGGTTTTGTTATGCGATGTGATGCGGAAATAAGGCGCGTAGTACTAAGGTTAATCATCGGTGCTACATTGCTCTGAGACCACTACTTCTTAGTTTTTAGCCTTTTCTCTATTTCCTCTCTGAGCTGCGTCCTTAAGCGCCTCGCATCTTCTCTCACAAGTATCTCCACCTTATATGCTTCTGGTTCGAGGAGCCTGTGTCTCATACCGAGCCTTTCCTCTATGATCTCCCTTAGTTCAAGGTCAATCTCATAACCAATGCAGTTTCTTCCAAGCTTCCTCGCCACCGCGCACGTCGTCCCTGTTCCGAGGAACGGGTCCAGGATGCTCTCCCCCCAGTAGCTATGAAGAGTGATAAGCCTCTCGACCAGCTCTTCAGGGAATGCAGCTGTGTACTTGCTCCACTTCTCGTGTGGTAGCACGTTCCTGACATCCCAGACTGAGAGGTACCACTTCTCAAGCTGGAACTTCGCGACGTTTATCTTGGACTTCTCCTTGACGCTTTCCGGGATAGAGGATCTATCGAACTCTCCAGGCTTCTTGAAGATCACTATTTCCTCGTATATGTTATCCGGGTAGTAGTACATCGGGTATGGGTGCTGAACGAGGACGCCGCTCCTCCTGCTAATCCTGATGTAACCCTCGGGCTTCCTCCAGATTATCTTCTCCTGGTACTCGAAGCCAACCTCGTGGATCATCAGGTGGATTAAGTCGGAGACTATCGGGTAAAGCTTGCCATCTATCCTGACATCCTGCGTGACAAAGCACGCGTATCTGCCTGGCCTCAAAACTCTGAAAATCTCCCCACCGACGCTCTTCAGGAGCTTGAGGAAATCCTCGTAGGAGCTGAAAAGGTCGGGGAAGTCAAAGGGGGCGTTGTAGTAGGGGGGAGACGTGACAACTAGGTGCACAGACTCGTCCGGCACCTCTCTCATGCTCTCAGAACTCCCGAACACGACCTTAACGAACACTGTTGCCCCCCTCCTTATAATAGTAAACCTTTAAAACGCGGATGAACTTTTCAAGGACCTCGTCCCACGTTAAAACGTCCTTAAGAGCCCAGAGTATAATATCTGCTGTGATAAGTCTTAAGGTTTTAAGGAAGCATTGCCAATTACATCCATACCCTCTTAGCTCTGCAGACCATTCTCCCCATAAGTACCTTGCTAATTCATTATCATTCCATACAACTTTCTCATCGCAATTGACATCATTAGTAGTGCACATAGCTTGCCAGAGCCGCCTGATTCTATTCTTTATATGAACAGGTTCCTTGGGATACGGCAAACTCATAGGGTATACCGGTACCCCCATACAGTCATAGCATATATACCTAACGGTTAGAAAAAGCTCGCGATACACGAAATGGCTAAAGTTCAAGGAGTTCTTACCGTGATAACCCCTCCGGCTGCAATATGCTCTAACCATAACTCCGGCAACGAATTTTTTGTCTTAAATCTTGAGGTAGCGCGTGTTCCATTGCAAGGTGGAAGCTATGCGACTTAGCACGTGGGAGGGTGCAAACTGGATCAAAAAGTACCCAATAGATTCCTTGCAGATATATTTTGCATCCTCTCTTGAGCTCCAAGAAGAGCTCATCCGCCGTGGGTTTTACGTGCCTAAGAGCCCTAACGGTACAATCTCTATGCCTATACCCATTATTTATAGTGACTTTAGAGGCTGGTTGGTGCAGAAAGGACCGGTAACTATTGAGAGACTAATACCTCCTCAATGGCTTGGGCTGACTCCGCAGCAACTTAACTGGCGGAAGACCAGAGTTAACGGAAAGGAAGCTTACGATATACCTAAAGAGGAGGTCTATGTTAATATGGGGATTAGTAATGAAACCGTGTTACTGGACTTGGAGGTATTGAAATATCACCTGGAGCGAACTTCAATTAGAGGTATAAACCCCGAGAGGTGGACCAACTGGGTAATGTTTTATGTGGATGCTGAGTTTTTAGATGAGCTTATAGAACTGCTTAAAGAGTATTTACCTACACAAGCAAGGAGCCCAACTCTCATACCGCATGCTGCAGGCAAGCCTATCCTGGAGAAGCAGCAAGGAGGTAAGGAAGTAACATACTATGTCAAGGTCATTGCACGAGACTTCAGTCTATGCATGGGATGTTTCGAGCAAGCGCAAAGGTATCTCACTGTAAAGGCTCAAGAGCACTGTAGAATGTATCCATCCCTACCTTTCTGCAAAGACCTGGGGAACGAACTTAAGAGCCTCAGGCTGAGGCTTAGGTATAGTGAGAAAGCAGAGGTCTTCGCTAAGGTAGGGGTAGCGAAGATAGCTGGTAAGAAACCACAAGTCATGGTCAAGCTTGCCTCTGTAGGACCTACAATAAACATTCGCGGAGTACTCAAGAGTGAAATTAAAGGTAAAGCTCGCGGAGAGCTCGTATGCTGTGATCATGCTAGCAGGAGGCAGTACTTAGCTCTGGACCTCCCCTCCTTTTACTATGCACTGGCTACGACCAAGAACTGCTTAACTAAGCTGCCGAAAGAGTAAGCCTACCCCACGGGAGTGAAAGTTGCCTACGTGCAATTGCTGTCTTTCAGCCTCCCGCGCTTGAAAGAAATTGATTTAGCGTGCTACAAAATGTTTAAATCTTAAGAGGGATACTAGGTTAGTTGAGACAAGATGAGGGAGAAATTACTGCTAGTTTTAAGCCTAGCGTCGGTGGCGCTTGTCTTCGCAGTGCTCATCAGCGCACTTGCACCGGGGCTGCTTCCAGCCTACCTTGCACCCGCCGGTGCGTGGTGGGTTCTGGACCTCTTCGGGTACATGCTCGCGATGGCTGTCCTCGTTAGCGCCCCCCTCTTCCTCGGCAGGTACCTGGCGCCGACCCCCACAGGGCTCGGCGTCTTAAAGTCTTCAATGATCGCCACAATGGCTGGCGTTGTAGGGGGGCTGGGGTTGGTGGTTCTCGGGCTTTCAGAGCTCCTGGGCTGGGAGGCTACAAGCCAGTTTCTAGCCTTAGCAGTGGTCTTCGCCCTGGTCCCGTCACTCTTCTCGTGGCTGTTCTCCCCAATACTCATAAACCTAATCTACGGGTGCAACCCCGACCCAGCAATACAGGAAATAGTGAACCGCGTGGCTGCGAGGGCCGGGATGAAGCCTCCGAAGGCGGTTGTAGCCACGGGGATGAGGGAGCCGAACGCCTTCGCCTACTCCTCCCCGTTATTCGGCAGTTATGTGGCAGTCACGGATGGAATGCTGAGCCTGGCGAGGGGACCCGAGCTGGAGGCCGTGATCGGCCACGAGCTTGGACACCACAAGCACAGGGACAACACGGTCATGCTGATCTTCGGCCTAATACCCTCAGTCGTATACTTCCTTGGGAGGTTCCTGATGTACTCGGGGATCTACTCTTCAAGTTACCGCTATGACGGGGACCGCGAGAGGAGAGGGGGAGGCGGCCTGCTCCTCCTCCTAGCAGGGGTCGCCCTGATAATTGTCAGCGTGATCATCCAGCTGGCAGTGCTGGCGCTCTCGAGGCTTAGAGAGCACTATGCAGACGCCCACGGTGCAAAGGTGACGTCCCCCGACGCAATGATCTCGGCGCTAGCCTCCCTAGACTCGTTCTACAATAGGCACGAGGTTGCTAGGACCAAGGTTGATGAGAGCAAGCTTAAAATGCTCTTCATATACGCGTTCGCCGAGCCGTTCATAAGCCTGGAGGAGCTCCTAGCAACGCACCCACCAATCCAGAGGAGGATAGCCTTCCTGCGATCCCTAAAGCAAGGCCAAATCGAGGCGTAGCTTCCCCGCGTAAAGATAAATTTATATTTCTATTTATGCACCTAACGGCATAGAAGCGTCATGACCAATGGGAAAGTTGTTGCTGAGGATGAGGAAGTCGCTGGGCTAAAGAAAGCTCACTCACCCGTATGGGAGGAAGCCCTCCTGGAGGAGCTCCTCTACGCCATTGGCCACATCAACCACTGCGAGCAGCACCTCCTCGAAGTTGACTCACAGATACAGTTACCCGTCTTCCTGGACATTGCCAGCAGGCTTCGCGAGGAGAGGAAAACCCTGGGCCAAGTCCTCTTCACGCTGGAAAAAGCAGCCTCTGAGAGAGGGGGCGGAGACCTG
>JAJHRM010000226.1 GCA_020832965.1 Thermofilum sp.
GGGCAACATACTCCGCGAAGATCCCCCCATCCTCCAAAGAGAACTCCGCAACACCCCTAACCCTCCCAGACTTGTAGACAGCGAGAGTATTTTCACCCACACGATACTTCCTGTAGATCATCCTATCAACAGGCTCCGTAAGCTCGCTCCACATAGTCGTCGGCTTATACTTACCCGGGCTACTCCTAAGAGGAGTCCTCCTCCAGACAACCCCGTACCCTTCAGGCGCGTCCCCCGGTAAGGAATCAACACCAATACTCATGAACAGGATCAGTCCGCGAACACTGTAGCCCTTCTTGAGGTAGAAGTCCAGCGCCCTCAAGTTGCTATCTTTCACGCTTAAAAGGACCCTCTCAACATTCCTCCTGGTTAAAATCTCCTCCAAGACTGAGAGAAGCTTTCCACCAATACCTAAACCCCTACACTCCGGGTGAACAGCTAAACCGTCAATGTAGACGTTCTCCCTATACTTGTACGCTAGCACAAACCCAACAACTTTCCCGCCCTGCTCAGCCACGAGAACAATCCTCCTCTTAGACCTCACCGAAAGCATCGCTCTAAACCACTCATAATCCTCCTCATCTAGACCCTCAAGGCTCAGCAAATGAACCCTGAAGATATCCTCCAGGTCACGTAAAGAGGCAAAGCGAATCCTTACAGAAGACCCACTATCCTCACAATCACCAGCTAAAGAGTTCTGTAGTCAACTCATCCTATCAAACCCACCAGACAAGCCACTATCACGACCAGCTTTTTAAACCTTTCCACCCGAGACATGAAAAACTATCCGTAAGTATACGTGTCTCCTCCCACGATCACGCTGAATGTTTTCTCAATGATTACTTTCCCGGGCGCGTTCTTTATGACTATTTTCCCGCCTGCGATCACTGGTTTTTTGAGGACGCTGAGTGCGGCTTTGCCACTTGAGTATGCAGTGGCGCTGGATATTATGCCTCCGGACGAGTCATAGAGCTCAACTATCCAGCCCTGCTCCAAGCCAGTAACCGTGACTACGCGGGGGTCACTAGCAGAAGCAACGAAGTCGTCAAAACTCCTAGAGCGTTTCTGCTTATCATCATCATTGACTGTTAGCCCTGGGTACAGGCCACTAGCGCTGAGCGTCGAGACGAAAGAGTAGTTCCCGCTACTTGTGTATATCTCAAGCGAAACCCGGTAGCCGCTGCCCGTAGGAGTATAAGCCATGAATAAGGTAGCCCACCCACTAGCACTAAAACTATCCCCTCTTCCCGCACTACTGGCCTGGTTATTTTCTACCTGGTAAACCTCTAGATAGTAATTCTGCCCGTCTGTGTAGATGCCGCCGAAAACCCAGTTACTTTTATCCTTCACAACAGCCGCACCCCAGTGAACCTTGCCGTCCTGCGAAAGCTCTGTGCGAACAAGGAAATATATGGTCTTCGTGATCCTCGCAGAGGAGTCGTAGATAATAGTGCCAGCCTGCTTAGCACCTGTGTTGTCGGTACCGGTCAATATGCCTTTATCTGTGCTCCAAGTATTCGCCGGGTTCTGAGTCCAGTTAGGCCAGGTGTCAAAGCTGGAGAAGGATATCGCACCCCTGCCAAGCAGGTAAAGGTCCTTCGCGATGATAAGCATATCTTTAGTATCGTCAACGTTTCCAGTTGCTGTATTATTTACTCTCACAATCCACGTGTAGCTACCCCTGTTGGACGGCAATGTAAGCATTAGTGCCACGGTCGAATTTTGTCCAGAAGGGATGCTCACACTAGTGCTTTTCACTAGGTTTCCATAACTATCCCTCACCTCCAGCACGGCAGCGCCACTACAGTTACCAACATTGCTTATGACTGCTACGAACATCTGCTCCGAGCCGGCAGGTCCAGTTACAGTTGCATTATAAGAAATGATGCTGAACTTCGCCAAAGTTGATTCCGTACTACGACGTATGGGCAGAGATACCTCAATGACCAGGGAGCTAGCCACGACCCCGCCCCTTGAGAGGACTCTGAGCACGTACCTGCCAGCCGGTAAGCTGGGCGGCAAGGGGACATTAACCACAGCGAGCGAGCCCGGCTTGAGGACAGTTACTGGCAGGTCGACCACTGCTTTTGAGAGCCCAGTTGCAGGGTCATCGAAGGAAACCTTGTCTACATGAACCTCCTCGTCACCGATGTTCCTGATGTAAAGTATCAGTGCTTCTGAGCTCGCCGACACAGCCTCAATTTTTAGGAGACCCCCAAAACTAGTCTTAGACCCTACCGCTAAGTTTGGTAGCCAAAGCCAAACTAGCACAGCTGCAGTCATAGCGATAGCAACTAGGAGGATTACAGCGAGGATCGGCGAGACAGCTCTTTCAGCAGACATTCCCATGAATCATGAATTAATTTCCCCATATAAATTTTTTAAAATGCTTGAGTTAAGGCTCTGACACCTACTTATCTCCACCTAGAAGACATAGGCTCACTCCACTCGGTCAGCGCCCCTATCGCGTGCAGCTACCCGAGCGATCACACTCGCCTCCTCCAGCCCCTCATCAGCACTCTGGAGAGCCTTTAATGAGAAACTGTTGCCGTATACTCAAGAATTTCAGCGCAAAAATGGTACACAATAGTTTATTAACATCATAAGATTTCTTTCCAGTTCCGTGGATGATAAGAAGCATCTATGGAGTGCTCTATCGATAACAACTCTCGGCGCCTTCATGGCTGGTCTAGATGCTAGGATAGTGATCGTAGGCTTAGACGTTATCATGTCATCTCTAAAGGCGGACATCGAGCAGGGGCTGTGGTTTACTCAGGCATACATGCTCGGAAGCACCCTCATGCTGTTGCTTGCAGGAAAACTTGCAGACCTCTACGGGAGGGTAAAGCTCTACGCCTATGGATTCGTCATGTTTACAATCGGTTCCGCTCTTTCAGGATTATCCTGCGCTCCAATACACTTAATTCTTTCGAGGTTTCTCCAAGGAGTAGGTTCAGGCATATTGACGACTCTTAGCGCTGCAATAATCACGGATGTAGCTGTGCGTGGACCCCTAGCCTTCGCACTCAGCATTAATGCCCTAGCATTCAGGATTGGCTCTATTCTCGGCCTGACGGCGAGCGGGCTACTGATATACTTTTTAGGCTGGAGAAGTATTTTCTACGTAAATGTTCCCATAGGCATAGTCGGCTACTACTTAACGCTAAGAAGGTTAAAGGACTTGTATAAGCCCGCAGAGAAGCCAATAATAGACTGGAAGGGATTTGCCTTGATAACACTTTCTCTCCTATCAATGTTGCTTGCCTTAACAATTTACGCATACGGGCTCCTCTACAAGAACCTGGCAGATCTCTTGCTGACGCTGTCCACACTATCACTGGTGTGCTTTGTAATTGTGGAGCTAAAAACCAAGTATCCACTCCTAGATTTATCTTTATTCAGGATATGGAGCTTTACCGGTGGAATCATTGCACAGCTACTCAACGCAATAGCTTTCGGAGCTGTAATGCTGCTGCTAACGCTTCACCTCGAAATTGTTCTCGGCATGGACCCCTTCGCAGCTGGCATACACCTACTGCCGTTTGAACTGTCATTCCTAGTATTCGGCCTACTCAGCGGGAAACTTTCCGACAAATACGGCTACACAAGATTCGCCCTGACGGGGCTCTTCATCGGCAGTGCTGCCCAGTTCCTCCTAGGAGGGCTCACAAAAGAAACTCCACTAAGCCAAGTAGCCATGTACTCCATAATTCTTGGAATGGGAAATAGTCTCTTCATGTCCCCAAACACGAGCTCAATCATGAGCTCTGTCCCGCCACATAGGAGAGGAATAGCCTCAGCTATACGAAGCGTAATCTTCAACACCGGGATGACGATCAGCCTCAATATAACTGTCCTCCTAATAGCCTCCAGAATTCCATATCATCTAGTAACGCAGCTTATAGTAGGCGCGGAAACCATGGCAGGCGACGCAGTCGTAAGCAGGAGAGTACTCGCAGAAGCCATAGGATACACATTCAAAGTTCTCGGAGTCGTTAACCTCTCCGCCGCAATCTTCTCAATTACAAGGCTTAAAACAGCTTCGGGCACCCAGGAAAAGCACAGCCATTCGAGATAACCATAGCTGAAACTTAGCCTATGTTTCAAGTATCAGCTTATCCAAAACTGAATCCCGGTTCCCAACGAAAAGTCGTGCCGCAGTATTCATGGGAAAGGTAGAGAGACAAAATAACTCGCAATAAGCTTCTTTTATAAACCAGGGAATCAGCCATTCCTCATATTGGTCGTCAAAAATCTGCAGATAACGAAGTAACTGGCAAACTATATAACCTATGGCTGTAAGCTAAAGTGTGAAGACTATACAGCTAAGAGATGAGACTTACAGGATGCTCTCAAAGCTAAAAGAAATTAAAAAAGCTAAAACCTTTGACGATGTAGTCTTTGAGTTACTGATTAAGGAGCTTGGCGTCGAACCAGAGATGTTTGGTGTAGACAAAGGAAAGATAAAGCCGTTCTCTCCCGAGGATAGGATGGAGGACAGAGAATGGTAGTCTACGACACTTACGCCTGGATAGAGTA
>JAJHRM010000016.1 GCA_020832965.1 Thermofilum sp.
ATGTGTGCCCATGTGGGCACCTCATTAATCCTCTAGGCCCCCCCACGACCTCCACCTTGTGGTAAGCGCATTCCCTCGATGTCCCGTCCTAGCTGACGGGAGGTGCAAGATCCGGCTGCGCAACCCGAGCCTCGACCTAGCAGCTAGCATTGCTATTGACCCTGAGCGCGAGCGGGAGCACGTGCGCGTCCTCTGGGCTGTTCAGCGCGGACACGATGCGCGTGCAGGGGTCAATCCGCCCATTCGCCTCTCATCCGTCGAGCTTCAACGCGCCTATCATACCCCTAGATTTCTTCCTGGAGAGTGCGCATGAAAAACCTTTCGCTCACCTCTTCCCGCTGGGCACTCGTTTAGCGCCCCGCGCGCGTCTTAACGCTCTTAATAATCTTTATTGATTGACTGGCGCACGCTGAAGGGACCATGATGGGCGGGATGCTGGTGCGCGCACTAGAGAGAAATAAAAAGCTTACCAGCATACGGTGCGCAGCTATCAGCGCGAAGACGTGATTAAGGTTGAAGTTCGTGTGACGCCCTCCAGCCTTCTGATGCTTGACACGGCTTTGTCGAGCAATTCAAGGGCTGGCAAAGAAATCTTAACTAAAATGTCGTATTCGCCATACACAATGTAAGCCTCTTCAACGAACTCCATGCCTCTTATTGTCTTGAGAACTTCATCCTCGTAGCCCACCCCCACGTTTACGAGCACAAACACCGTAATCTTATCCGCATGCCCACTCATGAGTTTTCAAGGGATAAATTGCGAGGCTTTAAAATATAAACATAGCGCATACAAAGCGTGTGTTCCCTACAGCAGAAGTGCGGGAATCCGACAGCGCTTCCCAAACGATCACGAGAGCTTCTTTAAAAATTCGTACTCGCTGAAAACAAGTGCCACGACAACGCTACCGTACATATCATCCGGCACGTGAAGCTCTTCGATAAGATATCTTGGTTCCTCCATCTCCAGGGAATCCCTGAGCTTTATCTCCTCCCACATCTGGGCGAGATTATTCTTCGCGTCATAGTAACTATTCCCACTGTGGAACTCTATCACGTAGCCATGTGGTCTTCCACGAGCCCACGAGATCCCCACACTGATAGTTGCAGGCCCCCTCACCCTTTTTTCACTCATAACAAGGAAAGCTATCCCCCCAGCGGGCAACCTCCTGGGAGGCTCCTCCTCCACGTCCGGCGGCAGTATAGAGGAGACCGGGACAAGGTTAAGTTGATGTATCCCGGCCTCGCGCAGAGCGTTGTTAAAAGCCATCAAAGGCGAAGTCCTGCTCAGCCCCTTCCCCTTCGTCACAAAGTACTTCCTCGGCAGTATCATTTCCCAGCTCAGCGCGTGCGCCATCGTGTTGCCCCGCCTTTTCGCAGGGTCATGGTTTTATAGGTTTTACTCTTGAGGGTGTTGGTAGGAAGCTGAGTACCTTGATCTGCTTTGGTAGCTCTTCCTCGATTCCCAGCGCTGTTAGCCCCCTAGCCATTACACCCAAGCCACCGTTCACGTCGCTGTGCATTGTGTGCCCGTAAGGGCAAGTGCGCGCGCCATTGCCCTTGCTTGCTTTGCCTGATCCATGGCTTTTCTGAACCACCAACCCCGGAGCCCCGGGGTCCTTGTCGGCACGGCTGGATTTCTTGGGCATGTTTGCTCTCTCCCTTTTTGGGATGCCCGGCACAGACTCTACGACCAGCCGCATTGGCGCAGGTCTGGGTGCTTCCCCTGGAGCGTGCGCTTCGCGCGCTCAACACTTTTTCAGCGACGATTATTAAAACTTTTTCAAACAGTCCCAGGAATGCTTCATCGCCCACGGACACATTAGAAAACAGCTTCGAAAGCTCCTCCTTTAGCAGTGCAACATTAGAGAGACTGCTAGCCACAAGAACCAGTAGTCCCCCATTCCTCAGCAGTGGGAAAGCCTCACTGACGAGCTCCATAGAGAACTCAACGCCGCTCGGGCCACCGCAGGTCTCTGGGTCCTCTTCATAATCGCATGGCAAGTAGGGCGGGTTTGAGATCACAATGTTAAATGAGCTCGGGCGGAGGGGTTTAGCCTTGTCCGCCACAACCAAGTCAATCTTGCCGTAAAATCCTCTCTCAACAGCTTTCTCTCGGGCATGCTTCGCAGCCTCGCAAGAAACGTCAGTACCGACAACATAGCTTCCGCGCTTTGCAAGCTCCAGAGCTACTTCTCCACTATCATACCCCACTTCGAGGACGACCATGCCTCCAACCACTAATCTCTTCAGGAAATTGATCAGAAAGATCGTGTCCTCGGAAACCGGGTAAGGCATCGCGCTAAAGACCTAGCAGCTTCCTAACTTCGGGCTTCATTCTGTCGGGAGTCCACGGGGGATCGAAAACCAGCTCTACTTCCACATCCTCAACCTCCGGGATTTTTTCCCTAACTGCTTCGCGTACCATGTCCACGAGGAAATAGGACAGGGGGCACCCAATCGTGGTAAGCGTCATCTTGATCTTGACCTTCCCGTCACTAATCTCTACGCCGTAAATTAAGCCAAGATCCACGACGTTGAATGGAACTTCGGGGTCAAATACTTCTTGAAGGGCTTGAAGTACCTGTTCCTGAGTAATCTTTCCCATAGCATGCCCCTGTCATATCACTCATCGTCCTGCTTAAAAATCATTCTGTGTGATCACTTTTATTCTCCAAAAGCTTAGCCTTCTCATAGTTCGTGTCTAGTATCTGTAGAATTTTCTGTATCCTCCTCGGTCCCAAGCCGTTAATCTTCCGGAGCTCAACGGGGGAGGCGGTGAAGAATTTCCTGGGAGTCTTGAATTCCAGGAGTATTTTCTCGGCCATCTCCCTACTAATTCCAGGCAAAGTAGCAATTAAATTGAGCTGGATAGTAGGCACACTAGTTGTCTCCTTGAAGACCTTTTTCTTTGTCCTCACCAAGAAGTTCGACCCCTCCTTCTGGAGACGCCTCCACAGCACATATATCAGGAGGGCGGTCTCCCTGAAGCCGCTGACCTGAAGAACTGATACCCCGTTTTCAGCCAGCGCCGCAAAAGCGCCGAACAGCGGGTTGAGCTTAATCTGCCTAAACCTCGTTTCCTCCATCAAATCGCCCTCAATGACGATAATAGCCGTGTCATAGGCATCACGCAAATACTTCGCCTGCTCAAAAAGCCTACCATCAATTAACGAATTAATAAAGTCGCCTGCAGTTTTACGCTCAACACCATACCTACCGCCAACGTCGTAGTCTGCGACCTCCAAGCGAGCCAACTGATACCTAACGCCTAGGCGTGCAAGCTCACTAAGCACACGTGAGCGTCTCTCCCTGTCGTCAACCAAAACAACGGGGCCTGTCTCCAAATTCATCTCCCAGCTCGCGCCATCCGTTACCCCGCCTTTTCGCAGGGTTATGGCGGGTATTGTTTTTTGATGGGGTAGCCTAAAAAGCTTAGCGCTTTAACTCTCCGCGGCAACCTCACCTCGATTCCCAGCGATCCCCAGCGCCATGATGTTTAGTGCGGCGTTCATGTCACTGTGCAACGTGTGCCCAGGTGGGCACCTGACTAATCCTCTAGGCACCCCCACGACCTCGCACCCGTGGTAAGCGCATTTCCTCGATGCTCCTTCCTCGCTCACTGCAAACACAGGTATCCTTGCGCGCGCTAATGAATAATCACAAGTCCTTTTGTTATGTTATGAATCACTGGCGGAGCGCGGTGTGCCCACGCTACTGAAACTTTTTTAACACTCAATGCATGAGTTTCATGAATGACTAGTGAAGTTGTAAATAGGAGGCACAAAGCATTCAATATTGAGAGAAGGCTGGTAAAGATGCTTTCAGCTAACAGGGAGAATCACGTGTTCAGGGTTCCAGTGAGTGGTGTAGGTGAAAGTTTCCCGGATGTTTTTCTGGTGAATAACGTGGAAGATAGGATCGTAGCGTTCGAAGTGAAAACCACATCAAGCTCAAAGGTAAAAATAAAGTCTTATCAAGTCTCAAAGCTTTTCCGCTTTCTCGACGCGTTCAAAAAATACTCCAAGAGGGAAGCTGTGCTGGCCGTGTGGTTCTCGAGCAAAGGTAAATGGGTATTCAAAAAGCTGGATACATTACTCTCGGAAGACATAGTAGTATCCTGTGATGAAGAAAACACGTGGCATCCCAGCCTCAAGGCACGCGCCAGCGAATGACCTGCGCTCCTCCATAATTACGGCTTCGTTGGAACCCATGAAGACATAGTCAGCGCGCGCCGCGAGTAACCTACCTCCTGAGGCTTTGACATAAGGAGGCAGCATCTATCTATATGCTGTTCTATGGGCGCATGCCTTAAAGATAAGCGATGGGAAAGCTGGAAAAGGTTTAAATTTTCGCTTCTATATAAATTTTTTCGATGATTAGGGCAGCAGAAAGAATAGGGATTCACAGCCATATAAGGGGTCTGGGGATTCGGGACAACGAACCTCAACCTGTAGCTGACGGGCTCGTTGGTCAAATGGAGGCTAGAAGGGCAGCATGGCTCGTGGTCCAGCTCATAAAGAAGGGGAAAATGGCCGGAAGAGCAATCCTGTTTGTGGGCCCGCCCGGAACCGGCAAAACAGCGATAGCCGTAGCTATTGCCCGCGAGCTGGGTCCGGAGACCCCCTTCATGGCTCTGAGTGGAAGCGAAATCTACTCTGCCGAGCTTAAGAAGACAGAGGTCTTGATGCAGGCCATGAGAAAGTCTATCGGGGTCAGGATCCGCGAGAGGAGGTGGATCTATGAGGGGGTTGTAGAAAAGATCGAGTACAAGTTCGACAGACACCCTTTGAACCCCTACGCGCAGATACCGGTGGGAGGGACAATAACGCTTAAAACAGATAGGGAGACTCGCAGTCTAAGGGTGGACTCAAACATAGTGTACCAGCTTCTCCAGAGGGGGGTTAGCGAGGGGGATGTCATTTGGATTGACGAAGAAACAGGTCGAGTGACTAGAGCTGGGAGGGCAAAGGGGTTTGGAGAGTACGATGTTGGTGCAAGCGAGGTTGTGGAGGTTCCTAAAGGACCAATATATAAGGAGAGGGAATTCGTCTACACATTAACGCTCCACGACTTAGACGAAATGCAAAGCAGAAGTGAGAGCTTAATCTCACTCATCTTTGGCGCACCCGAGTATAAGGAAATCCCTCCTGACGTGAGAGCTAAAGTTGATAAAACAGTCAAAGAGTGGGTCGAGAGTGGAAGGGCAGAACTTATTCCCGGGGTTCTCTTTATAGACGATGCACACATGCTCGACATTGAAGCCTTCAGCTTCCTGTCCAGAGCCATGGAAAGCGAACTCAGCCCGATAATAATCCTCGCGACAAACAGGGGGTACACGAGAATAAGAGGAACGGACCTCGAATCCCCCCACGGCATGCCCCTCGACCTACTCGACAGGCTCTTAATCATAAAAACAAAACCATATAGCCCCAGCGAAATAAGAGAAATCCTAAAAATAAGGGCGAGGGAGGAGGGCGTCGAGCTAGAGGAAGCCGCCCTAGAAGAACTAGTAAGGCTTGGCGTCGAAAGAAGCTTACGCTACGCATCCCAACTGCTAGCCCCCTGCAAAATACTTGCTGAGCAGAAGGGCAAAAACAGCGTAAGCGTAGAAGAGGTGGCACAGGCTTCGACACTCTTCATCAGCACAAAGGAATCCTCGAAGTATCTCCAAGAGCTCGAAGAAAAAATGCTCAAATAACCTTTACATCACCTCTGCTCTTTCCTTAAGAAACCGGCAATCTCCCCCCTAAAAGCATACGCTGTAATCAAGGCCACTACCTGGCCCATGTCTAGAAATAGGGGGCTATTCTCGCCCACAAAATAAAACAGCGGATAAAGCCTCACAGCCACGAGCCTGCTAATGCTCCAAAGAAACCAGTAATGGAAAACAACAAAAGACACAGCGCTCCCCAAGAAAAACAGCTTCAATGCATAATGCTTCTCGGAGTACACAACTCCGGAGAATATCCATAGGAGAAGAGCGGCGAAGGCAGCTCTCCAAACCCTGTACCAGACAAACGCTGAGGGGACAGAGTATGCCGACAAAAAATTCTCGATAGGGATAAACGTAAAAACAGAAGAAACCACTCCAGGAAGCATTATCACTACCGTATTAATCAATTCCTGCCTCGAGATTTTGCCCGCTCCATCACTCATCATATCCTTGTCCACTCACAGTGGAAAAACACTCACTTTTAGCATTTACGCACAAATCTTCATTACTGATAACGCTAGCTTTCTCTATACACAATCACTGAAACGGCGACGATAGGCGTGCGGCACTGGATATGCGAAAACTTTTATTAAAACATGGAATAAGCGTAAAACGTGAGATCAGTTCGTGTTCGAAGGCTGGGCGACGTATAGCGAACACCGACACCGTGGCTGGGAGCAATGCAGCTTGAACCGCTGATAACCATCACCTTGGTTGCCTTCATCTACACACTGGCATATCTCGCCAAAAAGAGGGGAAAGCATCCTGGAAATTTTGAGCTAGAAATTCAAGGATGCATTATTCTTCTCAAAACCACGAGGCTTAATGAGATTATTTCCCGACTTGGCAGGAAGCATGCAAAGTTACTAAAGGTTCTCGGAGATCTTGGTATCGCTGCTTCAATTGTAACAGCCGGGTATGGGATCTACTTTTTTCACGAGAACCTGCTGCTTTGGGTTTCTTCATCCTCTGCAGCTAGCCCTGTCTCCCCAATTCTTCCCGGCATCACGATAGGACTGGACGAGGCCCCTTACTTCCTCCTAGCAATCGCAGTGACTCTCATTCCTCATGAGTTGGCTCACGCACTCCAAGCCGCCAGCGAGCAAGTAAAAGTGAGATCCACGGGAATATTTCTGGCCGTCGTCCTGCCTGGAGGGTTTGCAGACGTAGATGAGAACGAGCTAGCATCAAAGAATTTAAGATCGAAGCTGCGTGTTTTGGCAGCGGGTAGCTTTGCAAACATTTTAACATTCCTTGCACTGGCAACTCTGTTCTTTGTGGTTCTTGCCTCACCTTTGGCGCCCAGACCTGCGGGAGTGCTCATATCCGGGACTATCCCTGGATATCCAGCCCACGGAGCACTAGCTCCAGGAGACATTGTTGTTGCCGTAAACTGCACTACGACGCCTACGCTTGATGAATTCTCAAGAGCCTTGTCCAACTTTAAGCCCGGCGAAGCAGTTAAGCTTACAATCATTAGAGACGGGAAGAAACTCAACTTCACACTTACTCTTGCTACTAACCCGCAAAACTCGACGAGAGGCTTCCTCGGGGTAAGGATAAGCCAGGCATACACCAATGAATGGCTGCTCAAAGCCTTCCAGTGGCTAATCGTGGTGACATCAAGTGTTGCCATAATAAACGTGTTGCCGATTCTTCCTATGGATGGAGGGAAAATGCTAAGCTATGCCCTTGAGAAAGCACTCCCCAAGAGATTTGCCAAGGGGCTTTCCCTCGGACTCAGCATCTACCTCGCAAGCTTACTTATCCTAAACATTGCCTTCTCATATAGCTTTTGGCTCCCCTTCAAGCCGTGAACCTGCGCACGCGCACTAGCGACCTTGCAAGTAGCCTCCTCTTCTCAGGGCGCTCGAGTGAAGGTATAACACTCAGCGCGCTGCGCACGCAGTTACTAAATCGTAATTTCTGCACCGCTACCTGGAACCTCGTATTCGACCGGGAACTTGTTTAGCCTCATTATCTTCCTACGCGCCTCTAAACTTGTTGAGTGAAGCGGGAACAGAAGTTCCACACCCCTCGCCGAAACCCTCCTGATAAAGCTTAAGTTGAACAGGTCCCTTGCACTCACCCCAAGCCCTCCAACTATGCCGAATATCCTCAGCGTGCTGGAAAAAACCCACCCAAACGTCTCACGAAAGCCATGAACACTGCAGCCGACCAGCAAAACGTAGCCACGGCTTGATGGGATCAGTAAGCCTTGCTCGCCCCAATACGAGGACGCTTTCACGAGGTAGAAGCCGGGCAGAGGTGGTATCTCGGCTATCCTCGGCTCTCCCCTTTCCTTAAGGGGGAGAGGTGGAGCCACTACTAAAGCCCTGCCCTTAAACTCGTGCATGCATCCGATGTGGTGGTAGAGATGAATAGAGCCAATCACCACGTCAACCTCTCTGGACTCTCCCAAGGCGCTGAGGTTAAAGTCAAGTATCCTTGAGGAAGGTCCAGTATCAAAGAGAATCCTCCTCCTTTCACCTCCGGTCAAAGCCTCAATAAGTACGGATAAGCCGTGAGCCGGGGCAACACCGTCAACCGAGGGAACATCGTCTACTATGACCTTTAAAGTTACCCTTTCAGGCAGCACAGTGCTTTGCCCACCACTTACACGCTCGGTAAGAGCCCACAACATAAAAATATTTTCAAGCTTAGGCATTAAACTGGGTCACTTTTGGAGATACATGACGAATTGATCGGGCAGATAACCAAAGAGAACAGGCACAAGGTAGTTTACATTCACTTTGAACCTCCCAGCGAACCACAGCTAGGAGACCCCGTCGAAGAGGTGGTTTCGGACGAGTACCTGCTTGAAGCATTGAGAAGAAGGGGTATAACCAACCTCTACAAGTTCCAGGTGGAGGCTATTCGATCTATTCGCGAGGGAAAAAACACTCTCATTATCTCCGGAACGGGAACCGGGAAAACCGAGGCATTCCTTATCCCTATTCTCGAAGACCTAATGAGATGCCCCGGCTCGAGAGCGGTACTGGTATACCCCACAAAGGCGCTTGCTAGGGACCAGGTGGAAAGGATCCAGTACTATACAAATGCTATTTTCGGCTTCAGGGTAGGCGTGTATGATGGCGACACTTCAGCCAGGGAAAGAGAGGAGCTTCAAGCCTATCCCCCAAGAATACTAATTACTAACCCCGACATGCTTCATTTGTCCCTGAGGAAGGGGGGTTTCCTGCAGGAATTCCTGAGGAATGTGAGATACATAGTCCTAGACGATGCACACATTTACAGCGGAGTGTTCGGTTCCCACGTCTACTACATACTTAGGCGCCTAGGAAGAGTCGTCAGCCACAAACCAGTTACGGTGGCTTCTTCGGCGACGATCGGGAACCCCACGGAATTTGCAGGGAAAATCCTCGGCGAAGACTATGTGCTGATTCAGGCAGAGTCTACTAGAAGGGCTCCGATTTTCCACGTAATGCTGAGACCAATTCTAAGGTCTAAGCTCTCCGAGGCTATTTACTTGCTGCAACTACTGTCCTCCAGGAGACTTAGAACACTGCTATTTGTTGACAGCCACAAGGTTGCAGAAAACGTCTCACTTTTGGCACAGCAGTCAGGAATAAAGGTGCAGGTCCACAGGGCTGGACTACTGCCTGAGTACAGGAGGAGGGTGGAGGAGAAACTGAGGAAAGGGGAGATAGATGCAGTTGTAGCCACGCCGACACTCGAGCTAGGGATAGATATAGGAGAGTTGGACGCAGTTATCCTATACAACGTACCCCCAACATACAGCAAATACCTCCAGAGGGCTGGACGCGTTGGCAGGAGGGGGAGGATCGGCTATGTGTTCCTGATCCTTGGAGACGATCCAATAAGCAGCTTCTATGAAAGAAGCCCCAGAGATTTCTACAGCCAAGCCCCTGACCCCGTGTTCCTCGACCCCAGCAACGACGAGGTCGTAAGCGTCCACCTGGTGGCAATGTCCCTCGACCTCCCGTTCAGGATCGAGGAGCTAAACGAGTACGAGAAGGAGATCTGTAAAAAGCTTGAGGAGCTCGGCTACCTTGCGAGGGACAGCAAGGGGTACTATCACCCCACGAGAAAGGGTTTAAGGTACCTGCATTCAAGAGATAACATCAGGGGGGTCGGCGAGCAGCTTAAGATAGTTACAGAGACGGGAAAAACTATTGGTTTCCGAGAGTATCCTCAAGCGATAAAGGAGCTTTTCCCGGGAGCCATTTACCTCCACGCAGGAACGCCCTACATCTCTCTAGGCATGAAGAGGGGAAGAGCGATAGTAAAAATACTCCCGGTGAAAATGCCCCCGGTAACAACCACTCCGCTTTACTACACATATCCCTTCGAGGGTAAAATCCACAGCGAAAGAGAAGTTAGGGGCGTTGGCGTCAAATACCTCGACTTAACGGTCGAGGACCACGTTTACGGTTATGTGACGAAAACTTTCCCCGAAGGACAGGTTATTTCCCAAAAATTCCTCGAGGAAGAAATAACCTATTCCTTCAAAACTAAGGGCATCATGCTGGAGCTTCAGCCAAAGCCTAACTGGACAGAGGTCCAGAACGCTGAAGCCTTCCACGCAATAGAGCATGCGCTAATTTTCGCTGGGCAAATGGTTGTAGGAGCATCGCAGACAGACATGGGCGGAATAAGCTTCCCAACAGGACACATATACATCTACGACTCCTTTCCAGGGGGCTCCGGAGTCACAAAGCAACTCTACCACAGGCTTGAAGACGCTTTACTGCGAGCACTCAACATAGTCTCTAAGTGCACGTGTGAGGACGGCTGTCCCAGATGCATCTTCTCCCCCTACTGCGGAAACAATAACCAGATCCTCAGCAGGAGAAAAGCCGAAGCGGTTCTAAAAGAAGTCCTATCTCTAAGAATTTCCAGGACTCCAATGCCCAGGAGCGGAAAACCCATCGTCTAGCGCGCTAAGTAGACGCAAATTTTTTCAAGAGGCATGCTGACGCATGAGAGAACCCTTCCGATCCTGACACCAGTTAGGCTGCTGCTCGTAAAGATCACTGGCACACTTTTCTTGGCTACTCTTATGGAGTTTGAAAGGATTTTCCTAAGCACCCTCAGGTCTAACCCTGCGGCGATGGACGTGTCTTCTGGGCGTTCAGCTTCGAAGGGGAAATACGGGGGGTTTGCGAAAACGAGATTGAAGGACCCCGATCTGAGGCACGACCCGCTGTCGCATAAAACGACGTCGACCAGGCTGTCTAAGTCGTTCAACCTTGAATTAATCCTCGTGGCTCTTGCGCATTTCTCATCAATGTCTACACCCACGACATACACTCCTCTTCTGGCAACCAGCAACGATAATTGCCCGGCACCGCAACCAATCTCGACCACCGGCTCCTGCAGCTGAAACCGCAGCAAGATGCTTGCCATGAGGTCCGTGCTGATCGTGCCTACGGGCGTAAAACACCCCTGGGGCACATAGAGTCTAACTCCCCTGAAATTTATCCAAAACCTATGGTGTACAAGATAAAATCTCAGCAAAATTTTTGTAATTGCAATTATTAGTCTCCCAGGAGTGGTATCCGGTGGGAACACAATGCAGCCCATAGATATCACACCAATTAGGGAGGTATTAAAATTACCACCAGGCACCTTAGTGAGGGTCAGGGGGTGGGCTTACCGCAGACGAGATCTCGGTGACAAGGCTTTCATAGTTCTAAGGGACTCGACGGGAATAATACAGGCTGTCTTCTCCCCAGAGTCGCCTAGTCACCCGGAAGCTAGAAAGGTGACTGTCGAATCCGCCCTGGTTGTAGAGGGGGTTTTGAAAGATGATGCGCGAGCGCCGGGTGGCAAGGAAATACAGGGAAGGAGGCTTGAGATCATGCATCTTGCTGAAAACTTCCCAATTAGGCGTGATGTCTCGAGGGAATTCCTCCTGGAGGTAAGGCACCTGGCGGTAAGGAGCCGTAAGCTGACCTCCGTCCTGAAAATAAGGAACACCGCTTTCGAAGCACTGCATGAGTGGTTTAGGTCCAATGGCTACTACGAGGTCCAATGTCCAATGTTTGTTTCCGCCGCCGTTGAGGGGGGCGCGACACTTTTCCCAGTGAAATACGTGGATGGAAGCACAGTCTACCTGACACAGTCTTCGCAATTCTATCTGGAGGCTCTCATTTACAGCCTTGAAAAGGTGTACACGGTCGCCCCCTCCTTTCGGGCTGAAAAGTCGCGGACGAGGAGGCACTTGACAGAGTTTTGGCACGCAGAGGCAGAAGCAGCCTGGACCAACCTGGAGGGGATCCTGAAGGTAGAAGAAGAGCTCATAACATACATTGTTAAAAGGGTCCTCGAGAAAAACTTGGAAGACCTCGAACTACTTGGGAGAAGAATTGAGAACTTAAAACGCGTTGAACCCCCTTTTCCAAGATTAAGCTACGATAAGGCAATCCAAATCTTACAGGAGAAAGGATTCAATGTGTCGTGGGGCGACGACCTAGGAGCAGATGAAGAGCGAGCCCTTACAGAGGAATTCGACAAGCCTTTCTTCCTCTACGGTTTCCCGGTCCGGGCAAAGGCATTCTACCACAAAAATGACCCGTCGCGCCCAGAAGTAACGCTCTCAGCGGACTTGCTGGCGCCGGAAGGTTACGGTGAAATAATCGGAGGTGGAGAGAGGATCGAGAAACTGGACGAATTAGTCGAAAAGATAAAGGCCTTTGGGCTGAATCCCAAAGACTACGAGTGGTACCTAGACTTGAGGAGATACGGTTCAGTCCCCCACGCTGGCTTCGGTTTAGGGATGGACAGGCTTGTAACATGGATAGCTGGCTTAGATCACATTGTTGACTCCCTACCCTTCCCGAGAACCATAGCTAGAACGTATCCGTGAAAACTAGCGCCGAAAATGAAAAATTTTTAAGTTTTAAGCTCATAGGGAAAACAGGCATACCTTAATGACTGTGACAAGGCGTACCACATTGGCTTTTGCGCCCCCTGGCAGCACCGTTAAAGTAGTTGATGTTAGCGGCGGATACGGTAGTCTTAGACGCCTATTTGAACTTGGAATTGTGCCGGGGTCTCTGCTAAAAGTCGTTTTTAACGGAGCAGGACCCACAGTGATCGAGAAGAATGGAACAAGAATAGCTATTGGCAGGGGTCTAGCAATGAAGGTAATGGTTGAGGTGGTCAGCGACGAAAAACACGATTAGGGTAGCTCTCCTCGGCGCTCCCAATGTTGGCAAAAGCACTCTTTTTAACACACTTGTAGGTGCCCACAGGTTTGTTGGGAACTGGCCTGGCAAAACGGTAGACCGCTATGAGGGGGAGCTCGAGCACCACGGAATAAAACTAAGGCTAGTGGATCTTCCCGGGACCTATAGCTTAAGTGCCCAAACAGAGGAGGAGGAAATAGCCCGAGACTATATTTTACACGAAAAGCCGGACGTAGTTCTCGTGATCGTGAGTGCTCTTTCGCTAGAAACTACTCTCTATCTCGCGCTACAGGCCCTAGAGTTAACGAGCCGTGTGGTTATCGTTGTAAACAAGATCGACGCGGCTGAGAGGATGGGTATACACATTCACTTTGACAAGCTCTCCAGCCTACTTGGAGTGCCGGTTATTCCCATATCTGCACTTCACCGCACAGGGCTGCACGAAGCTATTGAGGCAGTGATAAACGTAGCTTTGGGAAACGTTCATGTAAGGGGCTTGAACATCTCGTACGGCATTGTGGACTACTACATTGCACAGGTAGAGAAGAGCCTGCATCCCTGCCTAGCGAGCGGGGATTATCCCTTGCATTGGCTTGCTCTAAAGCTGATTGAGGGCGATAAACATGTAGAAGCAGTGATGCGGGAGAAGTGCCCGAAGCTATATGAGGATGCTTTGAGAATCCGCGAGAAAATATCTGGAGAACTTGGAAAAAGCCCAGAGCTGCTGATAGCTAGTTCAAGGTACGAATTCATTTCGAAACTAGTTGAAGAAGCGACGCATAGAGGCAGACTTGCCGCTCCTCCGCTCACAGAAAAGCTTGACAGAATACTGCTCAGACCAGTGATTGGCCACCTGGCACTTCTCCTCATCTTGGTCCTCCTCATAGGGATCGTGCTTACAATAAACACGGGCTTCCCAGTAAAACAGCTGGCTGAAATCCTCGGCATAGAATCTCTAGCAGAGCTCTTTGAAAACTACACATTAAGTGGGCTCATTGCTTTCGCCTTCAACTGGCTTGGAAGGCAGCTAAGGGAAGCCATGCTGAGCTTGAACTTTCCAGGGTGGCTCGCCTCTCTGCTGGTCGACGGTGCACTAGCAGGCGTCAGCGGAGTTCTGTCATTCCTACCGTTAATTTTCCTGGTATTTGTAGCCTTCGGTTTTCTAGAGGACACTGGAGCGATGTCGAGACTGGCAACAGTTTACCACAATTTAATGGTGAGGATTGGTCTCTCAGGTAAGGCACTAATGCCAATTCTCCTTGGGTTTGGTTGCAACGTTCCAGCAGTTATGGGGACAAAGATCTTAAACACCGACAGGGAAAAGCTGCTGGCCTCTTTCCTAGCACCTCTAATCCCATGCCAAGCGAGACTCGTGGTATTACTAATGCTCGTCTCCCTGCTTCCCAACCCTGCTCTCGCAGCACTCCTACTGCTATTCATCTACTCGTACTCGTTCCTTTTGATAGGCGTCGTTGGGTACCTTATCAATAAAGCGTTCCTCAGGGCGGAGGAAGAGCCTTCGCTCATCCTAGAGCTACCGCCCTACCACTTACCCAGCCTTAGAGTCATATGGTGGTATGCTTGGGACAATACCGTGCACTTCCTGAAGAAGGCTGGCTTAATAATCTTTACCTTATCTAGCGTAATGTCTATCCTCCTAACGTTTGGACCCGGAGGTCTTGTCAACGATGTTGAGGAGTCATTCGCGTACCTCATCAGCAGCGGGTTCGCCCCCATTCTTACACCCATAGGCCTCGGTAGATGGGAAGTCGCACTCGCGCTTCTCACAGGCTTTATAGCTAAAGAAAGTATTGCCTCAACCCTCCTAGTAATCACGGGAAGGGAGACCCCCCAGGCGGCCCTTGCAGCATTAAATTTCACTACCCCCCAAATCGTTGCACTAATGCTTTTCGTAACACTCTATACTCCCTGCGCTGCAACTGTTGGCGCCTTCCACTCCCAAGTAAGAAATGCTAGATACACTCTCTTTCTGGTACTCTCCGAACTATCAGTCGCGCTCGCATCAGCTTATATAGCCTACCAGCTTCTTTCACTTGTGATGCACTAATGGCGCAGGAAAAGTCGCCAGGATACTACCTCCTCGTGGGAGGATGGAAGGAGACAAGCCTCGTGGATGTCCTGGAAAGCGTGTCTTTCACGCTTTGGCTCTCCTACTGTAATTTCAAGTGCCCATGGTGTAGTAACAGTGAGCTTGCAAGAGGCCATCAGAAGCAAAGAATGCCAATTGAAAAAATAGTTTCACAGGTGATAGAAGCTAAAGACTTTGTAGACTATTTCCACGTTACTGGTGGAGAACCAACGTTGCAATACAAAGCTTTAACCAACCTCTTTATCCAGGTAAAAGAGAAAGCAGGCTTAAAGCTAAGCCTCGACACTAACGCATCCTTACCAGAGGCTCTTCAATACATTTTTTCCAGAGTGAAAATACACCATGTAGCGGTGGACGTTAAAGCACCTCTCAGCAATCCGGCTCTTCATGCAAAGGTTACGGGGCTGCATCCGAAAATCGCTGAAAAACTTATCCCGAATATACGGGAAGGAATAATCCTTTCATCAAAAAACACCGAGTTCCTGGAGCTGAGAACGCCCCTCGTCCCAGATCTCTTAACACCTAGCGACTTGGAGACGATTGCCAAAGAACTAGCAAGCCTAGACCTTCAGGCTCCTAGGATGGCTTACGTGGTTCAACAGTTTATACCTTACGAAGGAGTCCCGGACGAATATAGGAACAAGAAGAAGACACCCAGAGATATGGTCAAAAAGACTGCGGAAAAAGCAGCGGAAATACTCTCCTGTAATGTGGAGATATGGTACAGGACCCTCGAGGACGGCGCTGTAAGAATACGTTAAAGCAGAAGTGTGAACGTACTACTACTCGGCACCGTTTAGTGCGCGCTTTAATAGCATCGAGCCGGGTACGTCTCATTTCTTCGCTAACATGTAGAGTGGTAAAGCTGCATGCTTGTATGAAATTATCCTGATTATGTCTGCCGCATCCTGGAAGTCGTCACTTATCAACTCCAGCAAATTAACTATCTCCATTAAATTAAGTGCTGATAACAGGTCTATTTCTTCCCTCTCGAGCAAGGATCTGATGAGGTATATGGCGCTGTTCCTCAAGTCATCAACTTTACGTTCACCAACATCGATATCCATGGATGCTCTAACAGCATAGAGGGGAGAAAGGCTGAGCATGTTTAGATTCTCTATAAGTCTGTCTGCCAGCTCGCGGGTATTATCCACCATTTCGAGCACAACAAGCTTAAGCGCCTGGAGCTTGTCCGAGTACTTTACCCAGAGAAATCTCTCGTTACACTCGATTACTGCACCGGCAACCCTGTCGATTTCCTCTACAAGCCTTTCGAAATCCATTCTGCTGGATAGCGGGAGGAAGCCGGAGTATATCTTCCAGATAATTTCCCTTTTGATCTCGTCAGCCCTCCTTTCCATCTCCTTGATTCTCTTTATCCCCCCAGCCACCTCGGATAATTCGCCTCTGAATGCAGCCTCAACCATTTTATGCTGGTAGTCGAGTATTTCCCGGATAACCTCCACGTGCTTAACGACTAAGTCTAGAAATGGCCAGGTTGGTCTAGTCTCCCTAAACACTATCGAGAATCCACCGGCAGTAGCTATAAGTAAGCTTCCAACATTAATGAAGATGCTCTCAAGCGTCGAGGGGGTTAAGGATAGAAGTATGGTTCCCAGCAGCGCTCCAGTCACGTAGCCAGAATCCCTGACCATCCGGTAGAAGCCTATAGCTAGCTCTCTCTCACTGGGGGGCGTAAGGTCCGAGATCGGCGTCGGGAGAACTGGGTAAAACATCGCGTAGCTTAACCCCATGGCTAGCACTGAGAGGATGACCTCCTGGAACCCCCGTATACTTGGGAAAGCTATCAGTAGAAAAGCGTCCAGTAGCAGCCCTAACGTTGCCAGAACCCTCCTGCCGACCCTGTCCGAGACCGAGCTCCAAAACGGCATAGTAGCAGACCATACAACCAGAAGAACTGACTGGGCGAAGCCAGCCCGGTAAACCTCTACTCCCCTCTGAACCATGAATAGTGGGATAACTCCCCAAACCACGGTATCAGCTACCTTCGCCATGTGAGCTGCTACTAGAGCTGAAATAGTGCTTGGATTTTTCACAAGCATGCTCAACGTGCCCTTTGCCCTAACATCCATAGAGAACTTTTCCCTCTCAGCCTCAGTATACTTCAGCGTTTCTCGGGAGCCAAGCGCAGATGATAAGCCGAGAACAGAGGAGACAACAATAACAAGCAAGCTGGCAGCTAAGCCGCTCGAATTATAAACTAAGCCACCGACGAATGCGCCAATCGAGTACCCAAAGTAACATGCGCTCTCAATATACCCAAAGCTGAGAGACGATCGCTCAAGCCCAAGAACATCTCTTATAGCTATGGAGCTTGTGGCAAAGACTAACCCCTCCCCAGCCCCCACGAAAATGTTGCCAACTAGAAAATTTGCAGGGGGAGGGAGAATCGTCATAAGTAGCGAGCCAGACAAGTATACGAGAGCCCCAAGTATCAGGGAACTCCTCCTCCCCCTCCTACTGGCATATAAACCTGCAACCAGGTCAAAGGTCGCCTTGAAGAAGCCGAAAGAGATTATAGGAAGCAGGAATCCTACTTCTCCTAGCGCTTTCTGAGAAGAGATGCTGAGGATAGTCCTCTGGACCCCAGTCGCCGTCCCGATAAATACCTCTGTTAACAATATGATGAGTATTGCCAAGCTTTCTCCGCTTAAAGCCATGAATACCTGAACTATACCTGACGTTATTCTATATAAATCTATTTTATTATATTTTTTATAAATTTGTCCATGATTATAGAGAAGTTCTTTGACAAAAAGGATTTATAATGAATGGCACCTTTAACCCAGTTGAGGGGGAAGTGGAAGCAGCACAAAAAATTGACATCGCGAGATACCTCAGGGCAGGGTACAAACTTGTGGGAAATCACAGCGCCGTAGCTATATGTAGATGGACGAGGTCGGCGATAAGAGGAGAGAGGCTATGCTACAAGAACTGGTACGGTATACAGAGTCATAGATGCGTGCAGATGACGCCAGTCCTCAACTTCTGTGATTTCGCGTGCAAGTTCTGCTGGCGTATGCACCTGCCTGGGCGGTTCAAAATCCCACATGGGTGGAGGTGGGACGAACCCGAGGACATAATAAATGGCTCAATAATTGCGCAGAGACTTCTCCTAGTCGGCTTCAAGGGGAACCCCAGAGTCACCCGTGAAAGATTTCTCGAAGCAATGTTTCCGCGCCACTTCACCTTAAGCCTTGACGGCGAACCGCTACTATACCCTAAGCTCGCCGACCTAGTAAGGATGATCAAGGAAAGAAACTTTACTGCCTTCCTCGTTACGAATGGATCTATACCCATGCGTCTCCGGGAAATGCTAAGGAAGTATGCCCAGCCTACAAACCTATACCTGAGCCTCTACGCACCAAATAAGGAAGTTTTCCAGGTGACTGCCGAACCCAAGCTCCCGAACGCTTGGGAAAATGTTTTAGAGAGTTTGGAGCTCCTCGACAGTTTCAAGGAAAGCAGAACGGTCATTAGGCTCACAATGGTAAAGGGCTTAAACATGGTCGAGCCGGAAGCATATTCAGCCCTTGTTAAGAAAAGTAATCCGATGTTCGTTGAACTCAAGGGGTACACTTGGGTTGGAGAGAGCCAGAAAAGATTACCTATAACTGCTATGCCAACGCTTGAAGAGATGGAAAAATTCGCGGAGAAGATACAGGAATGCACAGGCTACAGGATAAAAGTGAAGGATAGCAAAAGTAGAGTTGTAATGCTGGTGCGCGATGAGGACGCATGGGAAAGAAACCTCAAGATGGTTGAAGAGTGGCGACAAAGAGTAAGTAAAGCTGACGAGAGCTGGAAGGATAAAGTAGAAGATTTCACAATGGAGGAGTACGGCTACAAGCTTTTATACTACTAGCCTTAGGCAGTTTATTGGATGTCGCTCGTAGAGGAGCTTCGCCAGAGTATCCAAAGAAAGAATACTGTAATCCTCGTTGCTAGATGCACAATTACTTATGAAGGCAGAGCATCCTCTAAACTTGGGGAAGGCGAAAGAATCATACTGATAAAGGAAGATGGCGCGGTAATAGTGCATAGACCTTTTAGCTATGAACCCGTGAACTACCAGCCCCCAGGAAGCATAATAACCGTCGAAGAAGCTGAGGGCTCCTGTAGGCTAATAGCCCTGAGGCCTAGAATCCACGAGAAAATGGTTATTGAGTTAAAGGAGGTCAAGCACTTTTTCTCATCAAGGCTTGAGGACCGCGCGGAGTTTCACATGTGGGGGGACGAGCAAGACCTGAGGCAAGCAATCATCCTGGACCCCGTGAGTACTCTAGGTGAAGAGCTTGAACTCGTTGGGTCCGAGTTCTCTCTCGGGTCAGCTGGATACGCGGACATTGTCTTCAGGGATAAGGAGGGGAACCTCGTAGTCGTAGAAGTAAAGAGGAAAACAGCAGATGTCTCATCCGTCTATCAACTAAAGAGGTATGTGGAGAAGATAAGAAGAGAGTGTAAGAAGAATTTAAAGGTACGGGCAATCCTAGCAGCGCCAAAATTCACACCCGCTGCAATAGTCGTCCTTAAAAGAGAGGGACTCGAGTACAGGGAGGTGAATCTGCAGCACGCGAGAAAAATCTTGAAGCAAAAGGGCAATCTACCAAGCTTTTTTCACGAGTTAGCTTAATAACGCAGTTAAAGCAGAAATGCAGTGGAGAAAAGTGGCATGCCCTGTAAGTTTGTATAGTGTGTCAGTTGAGTACGGCTTAGAGGAATTACGAGACCGCCTCAGGAATTTTTCCCTGTTCAGGTCAGAGGTAGAGTTTCTGGGGAAAAAGTTTCAACTGGGCTTGAAGGTGGAGAAGATAGAAGATAGACAGGGCTCTCTCTCATGCATCATTGCTGATACATTTTTATCAGCCGTAAAGGTGAATGACGAGATACTCAAGCTGCCAGCGACGAGGAGAGTAATGCTTAGCTTCATAAAGCTCGGGGCAGACGTATACTTGCTTGTCTTCGCAAGGAAGAGAGAGGCGGACCAGCTGGTAAGCATGTTGTCTGAGGAACTCTTCAAAAAACCGGACGCGGTCTACGGCCTCGTCGTCCCGTCAGCGGCTCTAAGCAAGATTTATCAGGCAGAGAACGTGGAGGTAAAGCAAGTAGTTTATGAGAGTACCAGCGATGAAGAAGAGGTAAAGACAACAGTCTACTTCGGCAGGAACCTGGCTTCGGTGCTGTCTCGGGGAGAAAGAGAGAGGAAGCACAGAATAAAGTACATGCTTTACCGCGACGAGTACGGAGTGTTTGGAATAAGCATGCATGGAACAGTCGTCTGCTTTACACAGCTACCACAAGAGGAATTAATATCCTACATTATTGAAAGAATACTTCCGTTGGCTGAACCGTCGGGCTAGCTAAACCCTTACCTGAATCTTTCCAGTATCTTTTTTGTATCTGCTGGTTTTTGTCTAAGAGCTACTGGAGGGTTCATTGCGTGGATAAAGGCGTCTTCGAGGGTAGGTCTACTTGTTCGATAAAAGATTCCAATCGGTATCCTCTCGGTTTCTAAGGATAGCTTAATCGCCTTTTCGAGGTCACTGGGGTCGTGACCGGCGTCCTCCAGTTTGTATATCTTTCGGCGGAGAGTGTTGTATGTGTTGAAGAAGGTTACGCAGGGCTGAAGCACTTCTACGAAGGCGAATCCTCTGTGCCTGATTGCCCCTTTAAATACCTCTTTCAAGTGTTCAACTTCCCCGCTGAAACCCCTGGCAACGAACGTAGCCCCACTGGAAAGTGCAAGTAGTACCGGGTTAAGGGGCTGCTCAAAGTTACCGAAGGGGGTTGATCGAGTTTTTAAGCCCAGGGGCGTTGTGGGGGTTACTTGCCCAGTAGTTAGCCCAAAAACCATGTTATCGTGGACTATCAGTTTTACATCGACATTACGTCTAGCAGCGTGTGGAAGATGGCCTAGACCAATAGCGTAAGCATCTCCGTCGCCG